>JAGOEX010000073.1 GCA_017997475.1 bacterium | reverse complement strand
GTTTATTATGTTATCGTCAGCAAGGTCGGCCAGAAGAAGATTTAAGAGATTTTCAGTTGAATACATCGTTTCAGGGGTTACACTGTTCGCCTTTGATACATTCTCAGCGATCTTGGCGATTCCCTGATACCAGAGATACCGTTTTGTAGAGTCGGTCAGCGAAGTCTGAAGTGTCGGACTGGTCAGAGTTGTCAGCCCCAAATAATCCATCCATTCTTCAGTTGATGTTTCAGAATCATATTTTGAAATGAATGTGCTTAAAAAATCAACTGTTACAACAACGTCCTGCTTATCTTCCGGAGTGAACTCCGTTTCATTGCAACCAGTCCATGCAACGGGATCAGCACTTGAAACAAGGGTTGCCGTTCCTTTACACACTTTCACTGTTAAAGTTTTAACCGCATTCAATCCACTGAAAGTCACAGCGCCTGATTCATCAGTTGTCCCTGAAACAACAACGGTTTCCCCGTCAAGAACTTCTACATTTGCACCATTTTGTATAGAGTTGACAGTCAAAGAATATTCAAGGTTTTCCACATCAGGTCTTTTCGTGTCACACGAAAACAAAACAACTGGAATAAGTGCAGTTAAAAAAAACTTTTTCATTTTTGCCCCCTATCTGTAAAAATTCACAAAAAAAGTTGCTCCTAGAAAACCGAGCAGGTCAATTGAATGATCTCCTGGAGACCATTTATAAAGCACTTGAGTTGACAGTATGAACCATTCCCACACCCTGAACTGGAGGTCAATGCCACCTGCAACAACACCGTTGATGGAAGCATAATTGTCTTTTTTGTAGCCGGCTATTCTTTTCCCGGTCGTTGTGAAAAAATCCCAGTCGGTGTAAGTTTCGACCTTGAAGCCGCCCCCTGCAATAATATGAGGAGAAAAGAATGAGCCGGGATAAAGATTGTATCTGAGCAGGGCCAGCATCTGGAAACGCCAGTAGTTGAAATATTCACGACCGCCAAGTTCCATAAATTCCGAATTTCTTGAAGTATCCTTAAGCCGGGTGAATGAGGGTTGAATTCCGATGTCAAAATTATCGCTGAGACCGAAATAAGTATTTAATCCCACATTCCAGCTTGAATAGACAACGACTGTACGGTCATCGGTTTTAAGAGAGAGTGGAAAGAAACCGCCGCCTCCTATGTTTATCTGGATCTCTCCTTCTTCTGCTGAAATGGTGAAGGAAAAAAAGATGATCAGAGCAAAAAAGATCTTTATAATTCCCATAATTACTCCAAATAAATAAAAAAGCTTGTTCCGGCTGGTACTCTGTATTCTTGCGTCATTTTATTGGCTTCCTGCTGTTTTTTTATTTCTGCACTGGCGGGGTCAACTGTATTTGAAGCGGCTTCACCTGTGACATTTCCCGCAACCCCTGCATACTTTGCAACAACATTGGCGGCAGTCTGGGTAATCCCCTGTTTTACCGAGGAATCAATGTTTTCCTTAGCGATGTCAGTTACCTCGGATTCGATTCCGGGATCACGACCGGAAATTGCAAAACCCTTTATGGAGAACTCAACGCCATTCACAATAAGTTTATTAAACATTATCTGAGTCCTTTTATTCACATATCCCGATGCAGAGCCATAGAATTTTGAACCCTTGGGTATTCTGTCATGATCTTCCGTTGTAACTGCAACTATGGTCGAAGCGGCAGTTGACCGGATAGAGAATTCAAGACGCACTTTTATTTTTATGTCGCTTATGTCAAGTGTCTTTCCGTTCTCTTTATTTTTGCTCCCCCCTTTTATGAACACTCCTCCCTGCGAAGAAGATCCTCCTGGAACAAAATGCCTTCTCCCTGATCTTGTTCCAGCGATGTTTTCAGAATTTGCAGGGTCAACAGCAGTTGCATATTTTTCTAAGATCTCTTCGTCTTTGATTCTGTTCTTGCCACCTTGATAATTATTAATTCTTACTTTTTCCGTATCAGTTTTAACAGCCGGCAATTCGAGTTTGTCTTCCTTTTTTTCATTTGTATTCATTGCTGACCTCAAGCTTCCTGAAATTCTTCCCCTTTTAAATTCATCGAAATTATTAATTTCAGGAGCACTTTCCTCAATACTTTTTTCTTTATTGACAAAAGATAGGGCGATTCCGGCACCAAGAAGAGCTGAAAACATAATTGAAAAAAGGATAACTATACCGTTCTTTTTCCTGTTGTGCCGGTATACACTCTTCTCTTCAGCAGTATGGTTATCACATTCGCTTCCGATATTTTCCGTTTCATCAAGAAGAATGTTCAGTGCATTATTCTCTTTGTTTTTTTCACTCATTTAAAATGACACCTTCAGTTCAAGTTTTCTTTTCTTTCCGGCACTTTCAATAACCTCAACGGTATATTCAGTTGAATAGTCCTCGTCCTTTATTTTAAATGCCAGAGCTCCGTTCACAACTTCATCAAACTGCATTGAGAACCGGTCAATGTGATACTGGGCGTTATCTATCTCGACCTTGCCCCCTTTCATTGAATAGACCTTGACACTTTCAATGTGAAACCGCTGACGGTAGCGGTTCTTTATCGAAAAGTTCACTGTGATGAGCCCGTCCCTGCCTATTTTGCATATCCGGTCACTTCTTAAGAATACAAGATTCTCTTCAACCCTTGCCGAGTAGTTGTTGCACTGGTAAAACTCTGAAAATGACTTCGCCATGAACTGTATCATCATCTTTTCTGAGTCTTTCTCCAGACTCTTTATCTTCTTTCCGTGCTCGTTCATCAGATCTTTCTTAAGTGTCTCAAGCTGTCTGTTTATGTCTTTCTGTGCATTCTCCCATTCAGGATAGCTGAAAATTAGCCGGTTGCTTGCATTTGCCGCCGGTTGAAGAACCATGTTGAATATGAAAGTAGTGCCTGAATTGATCTTGAACTGGATGTTTGAGTTGAGTCCGTACATTGATGATTCATCGGCATCGGGGAACATCAGGCCCCATATTCTCATTTTAAGGGGATCGTTCTCTACTTCGATCTTCAGGAGTCCCGCATCACCGATGGTCGGGGTTTCCTCAAGTATTATGTTTTTCGGAAATTCAAGTACAAAGACTTCACCTATTGCGATGTTGACCGTTCTGTAAATGACGGTGTCACTGTTCTTCAATGTAATTACCGCAACTTTCTCCGTTATCGGGATGAAACGGGGATCTTTTGCCTTGACCTCAATAGTGTCATCGGCCATAACTGTAAAAAAACTGAAAATTATTAAAAGAATTTTAAATATCATTCAAACACCTCTTTGTTTTCGCCTTCAATTAAATATTCTTTCTTGTTTTCAAGTAGATGTGCTCTTAAGCTTCTGAAGTCGCCAAGACTTTTACCGTGGTAAAATTCGACAAAAAGTCCATCGGGAGAAAGTTCAAAAGAAACAGGTGTAACAATGAGAAGTGCTGAAAAATAGACGAAATCCTTTTTCTGTTCGTTTTCTCCGGAATAGTTTATCACATTTCTGAAAGTCATCTCACCTATCCCTTCAAGTGTAAGTGATGACCCGTGCTCGAAACTTCCTTTTAAGATCTTAAGATTTTTTATTATAAATTGAGTTTCAAAGTTTTTGTTTTTCCAGGTTTCTATCTTTTCCTTGTGAACTGCTTTATCAAGAAGTATCTGCCTGAATTTGGGGGTGAGCATATTGTAGGCATCTTTGAGATCTTCTTCAATGTTGGGACTGACACCTTCAAATTTATTAACAAATTCGGTCATGAACCTGTGAATTCTCACTTTTGATGTTTCACTTTCAACAGTGTCATCAGGAGAAAAAACAGCTTTCTTCCCGTATGCGTCAAAAGCTATTACCGGAGTCGGTTTCATTGATACAGTAAACGCAAAAAGAATTGAAACAGTTGCGAGCACAAACATGAATATAAGGGCAAGAAACATAAAAAATGAATAAGTTTTTCTTAAAAGTTGAACATCTTTAAATTTCATAGCTGAAAAGAACATATCCGCATCGGTCAGTTTGTTTTGTTTTGTCATGTTATTTCACCCTTTTTGAAACTATTTCAATTATTGGAGAAGATTTAATGTTTGCCACTATTGTGTTTACTTCCGGAGAATTCACTATTTTTGAAGAAATGAAAGGAACAAGTGCTATGCCAAGAGCAAAGAATAAAATTCCAGATATTGAAACGATGGTGTTTTTTCCTACTTCAAAGACTTCGGGACACACTATGCACGACTGAGCAAGTTTAAATGTAGCTATCAATGCATCTTTTGTTATAACTATGAACACTGAATATATGACAGGCCAGAGAGTAAAAACCGCAACAGATTTAAAAAAACTGCCGACACTTCCGAACCCTTTTGATGGAAAAGCGGGAATGGTAAGTGCCGCACAGAGCCCGATCATGTTAATTGACATCATAACCGGCCAGGCCCACGAAAAAATGAGTTCTTTAACAACCCATACTGAAACTAGCAGAATAAAAACGAACAGTTTTGCAAAATATTGAAAATAATATGAACTTATGAGCTGAAACCCTGCTTGAACGAGGGTTGCATCAAAATTAGACGGACAGGTTTCAGGGTTTATTTCCGACTTTTTTCCTGTGCCGCTGAGATTTGCACTGTAAAGCGAAAACGCTTTGTAAAATTCATTGTCCAGCTCACTTGAAGTAATTGTGGAATTTACAAAGTTCATTGTTTTTTCAATTAGTCCGGGTAAAGAGGTGTACATAAGAACTATTATCACGGTTTTCCAAACCACCCTTGAAAAGTCGGGGTTCCCCTTTTTCTGTATCTTGAACACTTCAACGACAAAACTTATCGTAAGCCCGATGAGTATGATGAGAAATGTTACATCCCAAACCCAGCCGGCCCCTGCTTGCTGTAAAAGAGTTTTAGGGTTGTAGTAGATATTTATGTTCATTGTGCTTGCTCGATAAGTTTTTTCACGGCATCTATGACAAAAAGATTGTTTCTCCCGGCAAATGCCGCCGCCTCAGCACATGCATCAATAAGTTTCAGTTTTCTCTTTTCAGCATATTTCTTCAACAGCCGGTTGTCTTCCTTGTCACTTGTAGCGACTGCATAATCAAAAGGTGAAAGCTCAATTCTGACCACTTCCGATTCAACGGTGTCAGATATCTGAGTCCTGAAAAGGGCAAGGGCGTATTCCCCCTTGACAGTACGGAGTGAATCAAATGCCCCTCTTTCAGTTTCAGTGAACCCGAAATCACTTGCTACAAGCCGTTTTGCTTCTTCATCGTTGGCGTGAGAAAGGAAAATTGTCGTAGTTGTATTAATCTTGATCTTGCTTGATAGAGCAACCTCTTTAAAGCTCAAAAAATTCTGGGTGATCGTCCAGATGCCGGTGTTATATTTTCTGGCTGTTGCAAAAAGTTCTTCAATGAGATCGCCGAGCCGTGGGTCTTTAATGAGCTGAGCCGCTTCATCGAACATGATAAAACTGTTGGTTATCTCAAATGCGGTCTTTTTGGCTTCCTGAATAACTATGAAAGTGAGAAGCTCCTTAAGTTTATCATTCAAGCCGGTTATTCCCTGAAGGTCGTATATTACAAAAGGGTCGTTTCCATAATCAATAGTTGAGTAACCGTTTATTATCCGTGACACCGGATCATCAATAAAACCATTGAGGAGTTTTTTAAGTGTGTCGCATTTCTCCCTGTCATCATCATTAATGAACCTCACAAGGTCGCTTAACACCGGTCTTTCAATCTGTTGATACATTTCCTTAATGGCTTTGGATATGATTATTCTGTAAAGGTCTGCTTTCATGCTCTTTTCCCTGACTTCAAGGATGAGATCCATGCAGATCTGCAAAAAATTGAGCATTGATGAATCCCACTTGCCGTCTGCAAATATCTTTGATCTTTCAGGGAACGGATTTATGACAACTCTCCCTTTTGAATCAACGGGAATGAATACTCCGCCGTAAAGGTCAGCCATTTTAAGATATGAAGAGTTTTCAGCCCCTGCGAAATCCACAATGAAAATTCGTCCGGGGTGTGACTTATCCTCTCTAATGTTTGGAAAGAAAGTGTGAGCGATCAACGCATTCACCGTAACGGATTTTCCACTTCCTGAACATCCAAATATCGAGCCGTTCTTATTGTTTCTTTTTGAACTTCCGGCATCAAATCCGTAAACTTCACCGAATCTGTTACGGAGGAACAGCGGATATTTACCCTGAGAGTCTGCATGACCGTGTTTTGAAGCGGGTATCATGTCAATGAAGTTCGGCGATAACACTCTGTGCTGTCTTTCTGAATAAGATAACTGGCTTGGAAGCGATCTGAAAAATTCAAGGTCGTGCCCCCATGTTTCTTCTTCAAAAAAGCAGTTCTCATTTTTCATTATGTTTGAAAGTTCAATTGCACTTTTTTCAAGCTGTTTTAAGTCCTTATTCCAGACGATCAGCTTTGCAGAAAGATATCCGATCTTATGGCGGGATTCCGCAAGCAGTGTCATCAGTTCATCGGCTTCATTTGCGTTCCTTGCGGCTCCTCTGCCGCTAGTTGCAATGTAGAACCTTTCCTTTGCTTCTAACGATACAAATTCTTTGCCCTGCGGAAGAATGTTTAAGGATATTGCAAAAACACAGTCGTAAAGCAGATAATCAAGGAGATAGCTCAGCATAAACGGACGGGTCGCATCGGGAAGGTGTTTGAGTGAGAGCACTTTGCAGTAGGTGTCGCCCACCTTAAAATATTCAGGGCCGGCGGAACACTGTCTCTGAATTAGTGCTTCCCTGATGGTCATTTCAGGATGAACTTTCAGATTTGAATCAAATGATATGATATTATACATTATTTCCCTTATTTCATCATCACTCACCCGTTTAAACTTTAAACCGAATGAACCGATCATGTTTTTATGATACTGGATGTTCACCGGGTCCTTTGAAAGTTCTTTTTTGGGGAGATCATCACTGACAAGAAAAAAATTACGGACTTTCTTTATTCCGGCCTTCCGGATGTAGTTAAGCCGCTGTTTTGTGACAATGTCCTTCTCTTCTTTTAAGCGCCTTTCAACTGTATCGTCTTTCAGTTTTGATATCTGAAAGAATTCAACGGTGGTGTTCTCCTTCATTTCCCGCATGAACGCTGAATATGCTCTTGTCAGGTCGGGCTCACGGAAATAACAGTCAATTCCGTCGGTTTCCCACATGGAATAGCGCTGGAGGGAAGTGGTGATGATGAGGTCGGATTCGATAGACGCGATTTTGAGTAAGCTAAATATGCTTTTCATCTTTTATATGCCTAGTGTAATAGATTCTGCTGCCCTTTAACATGCGGAGCACGTAAATGCCCCACTCCGGTTTTCCTGAGAAATACTTTTCCTTGATTATGAATGTGACCGCAAACACGATCGTGGGGGCAAAAAGGAGAAAAAACAGATTCTCATATATCGCTCCGATAAAAAAGAAAACTGCCATAAGGGATGCCTGTCCCTTGTCAAGAAGGGTTTGTTTGCTGCCGAGGGTTTTATAGATTTTCATTTTCAATTATTTCCCAGTGACCGCCTTTGTTCGGCCCTATTCGTTTTATAATTCTTTTTTCCTTAAGATTTTCCATATCACGAAGTATTGTCCTCCTGTCAACTTTGCACATTAATGCAATTCTATCGACAGAAATAACTTTGTTTTCTCTTATTATTTCAATAATCTTACGCCATCTTTTTTCGGTGACATTTTCAGTGACATTTTCAGTGACATTTTCAGTGACATTTTCAGTGACATTTTCAGTGACATTTTCTTCTTTAGAAAAAATTGTTACCATAAAACCATCAGAAATATTTGTGAACTCAGGAAGCGGCAGTTCTGCTTCTTTAAAATAATGGATAACTCTTCCGATTCCCGAACCGTATTTTTCTATAAACCCCATATCTTTAAAACAATCCGCAACCAGCTTGTTTCTGGGATTTGATATGTACTTGTTTTCTTTAAGGTTCTCGACTGTGATTCCTTCCGGCAGTTTGCCTGGATTAAAGAATTGAATTTTGTTGTCAAACACTTTAACTATTGAATCAGCAGAAGAACGGTAATCACGGTGAATGATCATATTCAAGACGATTTCTCGAATTGCCTCAAGTGGATACTGCCAGACCTGTCTGTTTTGAGGGTCTCCAGTAATTATGATTTCCTTGTTTATATGTTTTTTGACAAAATCAACAACTTCTTCAACCTGAGTTACGATGTCTGATTTGGATCTCGCGCTATCTTTTATTATTGTACTTGTCTGAAATCTGCCGAGCTCAATAGTTGTAATAAACGAATCTTTCTTCTTGAACATAAGATATGCTGCATGAGTTATTTTTCCTTCCCTCATCAGATTGCGTTTTATCAGAAAATGAAGTGGATCTTCAGAAACAGTAATATTTTGAGATTCCATTCTTTTCATATATCTTATTACTTTTTCCAGAGAAATATCTTCCAATTTGTGTGTGGAGTCAAAATGAAAATCCCAGCTTGAATTAAAAATCGACAAATGCATGTCTGCAGCTTCGGAAATATCAAGAAGATGATTAGAGTTTGCCATTCTTTTATAGTATCGGCCTTTGTATGCAACTGGTTTTATCGGATATTCCTTTATTGTAAAGACAACTGTTTTTCTGCCAGAGACATTTATCTCCTCTACATCAGGAATAATATTGGGATAAGTTTTTGTCTTTATCTCATTTATCCATTTTTGTATTGATTCTTTATCGGTGTTTGTTCCGGAAATGGTTCCTTTATCATCTACACCAACAATTACAGTACCACCTGATCTGTTTGCAAATGCCACAAGAGAAATTATCAATCCTTCAGAGAATGACTCCTTAAACTCAACAGATTCATTTTCACCTTGAGCAATGAGTTTTTTAATTTTTTCTTGCATCATGTGTGTTTTTTCACGATTCACCATTCGCGGCATTCTGCTAAATCCATCCGGCAATAATTTTTAAAATTGACGAGAATGCGGCAAGTCCTGCACCTGCTCCAAGAATTTTTAAAGCATCGCTCCAGATGTTTTGATCCTTGTTTATATATCTGAAAAGAAGAGATATGATCGCTCCGCCAAGACCGCCGTAAAGACCGATATATCTTGCCACATCAAACACAGTGTCAGCCATTTCAGTGAACTTTGATTTCACTCCCGAAGTGTCGGCCGCACCGAACATAAGTTCCGGAATTATTAAAAATAATGCCGCAAAAACAAAAACCTGATAATGCTTAAAATTGTCTTTCATCAGTTCCTCCAAGTTTTTCAAATGCTTTCAAATATCGAAGCAGGCAACTTTATTATCTAACATCGAGTAGAGTATAAATGGAGCTATCTTAAATGCAAGAAAAATTTAACGACTGTTTAAATTAGTATGTTGTTGGAGCGAATGTTTGCAGTGACTGCTCACACCAGATAAGGGAAAAAATAATGGACAAGGAAAAGGGCGAGTGTCGCAAAAGCGAGATAAATATGGAGCGGGAGCCATTTCTTGAATTTGTATTTTTTGCCGAGTATTGATGCGGCGGCTGTCAGAAGAATTCCGAAAAAGAGAATGTGTCCGGTGTGAATGCGGAGATTTCCCCAGATGAGATACGAATGAATTACTGCCGCAACAACAAGTGTAACTGCCGCGGGAGTATGGAGAGCCGAAGTGATCTTTCTTAAAAACTTCGGTTTTTTAATTATCTTAACTGTCACAAAGTTTAAAAGCAGTACAGCAAGTGCAATGACTGAAAGCCAGCCGAGTATTTTTCCGATCGTGTAACTGTCCATTTTTTTCCTCCGTAATGATCCTTAGTTTTTAAAGTATATAAAATTCCTGATTTTTTGGAATATTTTCAAATGATCTCTTTTTTTGACACTTTTATCGCTAACTGATATTGTTTTGCAGAAAAAACGGAGGTATTAATGTTTTTTAAGCTTTTCATCCTTTTCACAATTATTCCTGTTCTTGAACTGTGGCTTTTGATTGAGATCGGCGGAGTTATCGGCTTTTTTCCGACTGTCATGGTCGTTATAATCACAGGTATTTCAGGTGCGTGGCTTGCAAAAATGGAAGGGATCTCGGTTCTGACAAAGATTCAAAGATCAATGTCGCAAGGAGTGATTCCCAAAACTGAACTTGTGAACGGACTTCTTGTGTTTGTCGGCGGAGCAATGCTGCTGACTCCCGGATTTATCACTGACATCACGGGACTTCTGATGATATTTCCACCGACAAGAGCGATTTTTTCAACCGTTCTCATTTCATATTTTGAAAGAAAAATTAAAGACGGAACTGTCCATTTCTACCATTCAGGACAAACTGAAAACAAAACCCGAATCGATGATGAAAGTGTAATAGATGCCGATTTTGAAGAGAAGAAATAACTTTTTTTGGAGTGTTAAATGCTCAGATTTATTAAAAAATCACTTCTTTGGATCGTGAGCGGAACAGTTTCAGTAATCCTCACCGCATGTTACGGTGTTGCTTCAATGGCGGAATGTTTCGGAAAAAAGATAACAGTCACCGACTCTGAAAGCAACCCGATAAAAGGGCTTGAGATCACAGTTTCTGATGCTGGCGGCAAGCAGGACCTTGTTTTAACAGATGAAGCCGGGGTTGCTGAAATAAATTTCTGTACAAATTATGGCAAAGTTACAATTGAAATCAGTGATGTTGACGGCGCTGAAAACGGAGAGTTTAAAGAAAAAACGGTTGTTTTCCTAACCGATGATAATCCGGAAACTGTGGAAATGGAATCTGTCGAATGATCCTCAAAATCAGGGAAAAGGCGTGGGAGCTTTATCGGAATATTGAACAGCGGGAACACAATCTGCAATATCTTTTTCTTGAGATCACAAAAAAATGCAATTTGAACTGTCTTCACTGCGGCTCAGACTGCAAAGCTGAATATTCCACGGCAGAACTTACAACTGAAAGCTGGCTGAAAATAATTGATTATGTCAAGGCGCATTTCGGTGAACAGGTGCTTTTTGTCATTTCCGGAGGAGAACCGCTGGTTCATCCTGATATTTTTAAAATTGGACAACATATTACTGATACCGGAATGAAATGGGGAATGGTCACAAACGGCATCAAACTTGATGGAAAATGCATGAAAAACCTTGTTGATTCAGGGATTTACAGCATAACAATAAGTGTTGACGGAATGGAGAAAAACCATAATTTTTTAAGGAATCACAAAAGTGCATATAAAAAGGTTGAAGCAGCTTTGAAGCTTATTGGAAATGCACCGATATCGATGAAAGATGCTGTGACATGCGTCTATCCTGCAAACCTCAATGAACTTGATAAGATAGCTGAATTGCTGATAAAAAATAATATTCCGGCATGGCGGCTTTTCAGAATTTTTCCAAATGGAAGAGCTGAAAAAAACATTGAACTTCATCTGACAAAGGAAAACACAAAGGAAATGCTTAACTGGATAGCTGAAAAAAGACCGTTTTACAAGAAACAGGATCTGAATGTTTCAGCAAGCTGTGAAGGATTTCTTCCGTTTAAACAGGATGTTACAGTCAGAGACTATCCTTTTTTCTGCCGGGCGGGGATAAATATCGCAGGAATCTTAAGCGACGGAACGATCACAGGATGCACCAACAATCACGAAGGTTTTGCACAGGGGAATATTTTGAAAGATGATCTTGCAACAGTCTGGGAAAGAAAGTTTGAAGATTTCAGAAAAAGAAAATGGGTTGAAAATACAGACTGTGCTTCCTGCAGATATTTCAGAAAATGCCGGGGCGGCTCCATCCACCTCTGGAAAAAAGGAGAAAAATCACCACGATTCTGTTATGTTGAAAAATAATCTAAATAGCTACATTCCTGAACATGAAGAATGCCGCGCCGGCTAGGCATATTGAGGCATACAGAAAGTCGAGAGTCAGTTTTTCGTGCATGTAAAGAACTGAAAATAGTGCAAAAACGCCCATTGTTA
>JAGOEX010000072.1 GCA_017997475.1 bacterium | reverse complement strand
TTTTTTACCGGAGGGTAGAATGAAGAAGTTTTTTTTGATGTTTATTCTGTTGACGGTTGTTTCTTCGCTGTACGGCGAGAAGATCTACAGAAGAGACGGATCGTTTTTTGAAGTGAAGAGAAATGCAGATGTTTTTGCGATGAAAGTTAAGCCGGGAGCACTGAAAGCTCCTGAAAATTATGTTCTCAGCTGGTCTTTTAAAGGCGGCTCGATCGTTATTCCAAAGGATGGAAAGGGTGATCTTCCTGTTTATCTTACAGGTGCGAACACAGTGATCGCAGACAAAAATCTTTTTTATGACGGCAGCAAAGATGCTGAATTTATTGCAAAAAAATATAATCTTGAGCTTGTTGAGATATGGACTGACTATAACCTTGTAGAGTTTGCTGGTAAAGGCGACAGCATTAAAACCGCTCAGAAGATCGTTGAGAACGGTGACGGTTTTGCTTTTGCAAATATCATCAGAAAAATGGATTTCAGAGCAAATCCGGTGAAATTTCCTGTAATGGATAAATATTACAAAAGCGGCCATCAGTGGTCACTTAAAAACACAGGGAAGGGAATCGATCCGTACGACAAGTCAATTGATACGCTTGAAAATGCTGATATCCGTTATGAAAAGGCAATGGAATTTATCTATGATGCAATTGAAGCAGGCGAGCTTGACGGTTTTGAGCCGGCAAAGGTTGCAATTATGGATAGCGGTGTTGATATGGAACATCCTGATCTGAAAAATAAGCTGGATAAGGGATGGAACATGGTTCATGACCGTGAAGGGGGCGACCCGGGTGAAATAGAAGAAGGGGGAATGTATGGAACTTCCGGAATTTCAGCGAAACGCTTGATATTATAGCACCTTCTCTTTCCATGAATCCCATCCTCGGAATCGCGACTTCATATCTCGTAGGATACGGTGATCTTGATGATGATTATACCAACCAGTTCAGCGGAACTTCTTCTGCGGCTCCTGTTGTAACCGGATTTTTCGGTGTAATATTCTCGGTAAATCCGGCACTTACACTTGAAGAAGCGACAGAAATACTTTATGAGAGTGCAGACAAGATAAATCCTGAAACAGGTTTCTGGGATGCACAGGGACACAGCGTAAAGTTCGGCTATGGAAGGGTAAATCTTCATAAAGCTGTTCGACTTGCCGCAGGTCTTGATGCCTGTGAAGCAACAGCGACAGAAACTGACAATAACATTGATGACAACTGTGACGGTTTTGTTGATGAAGGTTTCGGCAAAGACCTTTCAAAAGTCGGAACAAAGTGTTCTGCAAATGCTGACTGTGCAAACGGTGATTTTGCGGAAGCTGATGTAGAGTGTCTGAAAGGAGAATACAAGGCATACAATTTCACAGATGGCTACTGCACTATCAAAAATTCAACATTTGCATGTCCTGACGGAACTGGACAATATTCTGATGCTCAGACAGACAAAAACTGTTTCCTTGAGTGCAACATTGAAAATAAATGTCCGGAAGGATTCTCATGCACGGATACAGTTCTTGGAAAATGTTTTCCGAAATGTGGCGGCGATGAAGACTGCGCAGAGGGCTCATACTGTAATGATGACAATCAGTGTAAACAGAATCCTTCAGAGCCGGGCGGAGAATGTGAGTCAGATGAGGGCTGCAAATACGGTGCAATGTGCATTACTCAGATTCCGGGCGGATTCTGCGTTCTTATGTGTTCAAGTGATGCTCAGTGCGGAGATGAAGGGGCAAAATGTGTGAAAGTCGATTTCGGCGGTCAGGGTGCATACGACATCTGTCTTCCAAGCTGTGAAGAAGATTCTGAATGCAGAAGTTTCGGCGGAATGATGACTATGAAATGCCATGAACAGTATAACGGCAAGGAAGATGTCTGCAGTATGCCTTGTGAAGAGGACGCTGACTGTTTCGATCCTGATGCCGAATGTAACAATTCACGGTGTATTCCGATCGGTTCCGCAACCAATGATGATGATGAAGTTACTGACGGTGATGAAAAAACTGATGGTGAAACTGTTGATGACGAAAGCACCATGGAAGATGATCCGGTTCCGGATGAAGAAACTACAAAGAAGAAAAGTGACGGCTGTTCAGCAATTATAATGTAATCAGAAAAAATATCAGAAAAAAATCAGAAGTGGTGCCCAGGGACAGAATCGAACTGCCCACACGGGGATTTTCAGTCCCCTGCTCTACCGACTGAGCTACCTGGGCACCAGCGGGCAAGTAATTACCAGAGTGTTAAAGCAAAGTCAAGGAAAAATGAAAATGATGCTTGATTTAGACCTTCTTTCTTGCAATTGCTTCAATAATTGATAAGCTGAAAGCCGTTATCCATGGAGGTTTATTGATAAAGCACTGATGCGGAATATACCGAATTTATTAGATAAAAAAAACAGTGTAATTTTGAGGACGATATTTTCTGCTGCTGCATTCATTCTTTTTTCGATCTGGGCTGTAAATTTAGATCTGTTTTTGCCTTTCAAGGTGTTCTTTCCTTATTTTCATCTGATATTTGTTTTTACTGTGGTGACCGTTTTTCTGATCTCTAAAAAGATAATATCGAAGTCGGGTGATCTTAAAAATCTTAAATCGTTTTTTTATATTCTGCCGGCAGTGGGTTTTTTTGCGTCTCTTTCAATAAGTTTCATCTTTTTTCAGGGGATGCCGCATATTCAGGACAGTGTTGATTATCTTGTGATGGCACAGAACTTGAAGAGCGGGAAATGGCATAGTGAAATGCCGGAACATTATGAATTCTTTAAGTTTTTATACATGATCCCTGATGGTGAAAAGTTCTATTCGATGTTCCTGCCGGGGTTTTCATTTTTTCTTGTTCCATTTGTGATACTCGGGTTTCCGGTTATCGCCAATCCTCTTTTGACGGCACTTAATGTTTATCTCACAGGGATGATCGCAAAAAAACTTTTTGATGAGAAAATTGCAGTAATTTCAATGCAATTTGCTCTGATGTCGAGTTTTCTTATCGTTATGGGCGGAACTTTCATGGCCCATTCCTTCTGTGCTGTAATGACCTTGTCAGCAATATATTTTTATATTCTTTCGTTAGAAAAAGATACTTGGAAATATCCTCTTCTGACCGGTGCGGCGATCGGCTGGCTTATGCTGATAAGACCGCAGAATGCCGTTTTTATTGCACTTCCTCTGGCTTTGTGCTCTCTTATTAATATCAGAAAAGAAAATGTTTTTAAGAACGGACTTAAGACAGTTGCCGCATTTATCCCGTTTTTCGGATTTTTAATGTTCTATAACTTGATGTACACTGGAAATCCCTTCATATTCAAGCAGGATATTTACTTTAATTACAGTGAGCCGGCAACGATGTGCCACCGTTTCGGTATCGGTTCGGGATGTCCTTATTCAAACTGGATAGAGATGCCTAAAGAGGGGCTGACATGGTCCCATGCAGTCCTTGTTTCATTCAGACGGCTTTCTCCTCTTATTATGAATCTTTTTCTTCATCCGTTGACAATTATATTTATTTACATTGCATTTCTGTTTGCAAAAAAACAGAGTGATATCAAGTTATTATCGTCGCTTTTCATAATATTTCTATTCACTTTTGCCGGATATTTCTTTTTCTATTTCGATGGAAATGTTTTCGGACCGAGATATTATTATGAAACTTCTTTTCTTCTTGTGATCATAATTGCTTATGGATTTATGCAGACAGAAGGACATGTAAGAGTTATTGCGGTTTCGCTGGTCATTTCTGGTTTTATTTTTCAAAGTGCTGTAATTGTTCCTGAACTTTATCACAGCTATAAAAACGGGTTCTGGGATATTGATGCTAAATTAGGGGAGGCGGTCAAAGAGAAAGGGATTCAAAACGCCATTGTTTTTGTGTCTCCCAAACATCTTTACGGATCGGGTTTTGCCTTGATGGATCACGCTGATATTGATAAGAACAGTGTCATTTATGCAAGGGATCTCGGTGAAAAACAGAACAGCCGTCTGATGGGAAAATATCCGCAAAGATCATATTATCTCGCCAAGTTCAAAAAACCGGGGAAAAATACCGAACCGCCTGAAATAATTGAGATAAAGCCAAAGCCGGATTATGGAAACATTCACATAGAACTTGAAGACAAAAGCTATCCGCTCACAGGTTCTCCGGATTACTGCAACATTTTTCCGGAAAAATCGTATCTTGATAAATATTTTGAAATGGAACCGCCGTATAAATATCTTCAGTTCGGGCAGTGGTTCTTTTTCTGCAGATTTGTAAGCACTCAGCAATATTACGATTTTGGTCAGAAATTCAATGACTCCGGCAAGTATGAAATGATCGTGAAAGCAGTCAGCGGCCCTGAAATGGGGAAATTTAAAGTTTTAGTTGATGATAAATATACAGGTGTTATTGATTTCAATTCACCTGTTGAAGAATTCAAGCTTTTTTCTGTTGAAATGAAAGTGAAAAAAGGGTTCAGATCAATAAAACTCCAACCATCTGAACTTGTAAGTCCTTTAAATTATTTCTTTATTGACTATATTGAATTTGTGCCGCGGAGATGATGATGAAAGAATTTGTTATATTTGTAATGCTTATTTTGTTTACTGCCGGCTGTGAAAATACAGCTCACAACACACCGCATACCGAAGAAGCGGCGGATCCTGATATCGTCCTTGAGCCGGATGAAGATAGTGTTGAAACTCCCTTGATATTTGATGTGAAGGTTGAACAAAATGAGAAAAATGTTCTGTCATGTCGTCTTACATTCAAGACAAAAGAGAAGACTAAAATTGTTGTCAGATATTTCTCAAAAGATCATAAAGGTTATGAGATCGTTGAAGAAAATGAAAAGACAGATCACTATTTCTTTCTCTGGGGGATGAGGGCTGAAAAAAAATATACTATTGAGATATATGATTCTGAAAATCTGAATGAAATTATTGGAACAAGTGAGTATGCTACGGGTTTTCTGCCTGATACAGTGCACTATATGTTTCTTTCTGTAAATGAAAAAGATAAGGTTTCTGACGGATTTGTTCTTTTTACTACTTCAGCAACTATTGTTGACAAAGCAAATCCTGTAGCTTTGATGGTTGATACGGAAGGGGAGGTGGTGTGGTATTTTGAATATTACATGGCGGGGTTTAATGTTCTTGGTGATATGCAGTTTATTGATGAGACATCGACCATATTTATTTCGCTTACAAAAGGGCCGAATATGGCGGAAATTATGGCTGAAGAAGCGATAGAGATAGATCTTGAAGGAAATCTGCTCTGGAAATCTCCGGAGGCGGCAAATATCTATGATGAGCCGGGCAGCTGGAATCATATTTATGAATGGCTAAGTGATGACACGATATTAATGCTGAGAGCGAATCTGGAATCAGTGATCCAGTTTCAGAATGTTGTAAATGTCGACAGGGATTATAATGTGATCTGGACATGGAGCCCTTTTGACCACTTTGAGACGCCTGATTGTGATCCTTCCTCATGGTGTGACTGGACACATTTTAATTCTGTTTCAATGTTCAAAGATGCCGGGGTTGTTTATCTTAATTCAAGGAATATGTCGAAGTATTTCAAGATAGACATGAATTCGGGAAATGTTGTGTGGACATTGGGCAAAGACGGTGATTTTACAATTGAAACGGAAAATACGGATCCGTGGTTTGAAGTCGCCCATGATCCTGAAATAAAGAGTTTTGACGGCGATACGGTCATTTTTTATGACAATGGATCGCTTGAGCGCGGCTTCAGCAGGGTGATAGAATACAAGCTTGATTTTGAGAATATGACCGCTGAAATATCTTTTATCTATGACGGGACAAATGACGGCAGAATGTGGTTTACCGAATACTGGGGCGATGCCGATTCACTTCCCAATGGAAATATTTTTGTCACAGCAGGTGATTATCAGCTCTATAGCAATTCCCGTTTATTTGAAGTCACCCGTGAAGGTGAAGTGGTCTGGGAACTTTTCATGGATAAGCAGGAAGATTGGATAGTGGCTTTATATAATGCCCAGAAATTTGTTCCGCCGTTGAAACAATTGGATTAATCAGCACGCCGCTTTTGCGTCAGTGATATTCTTTTCGGCACGGGTGAAAAGTTTTCTGAAAACAACGAGACCTATGGGTGAAATTATAGCGGTTGTTCCGACCCAGACCCACACCATGTAATGATCCTGATAGTTTTCAACGCCTGAGGGAAGCCCTTCCGGTGTATATGTCTTGACAAGCCAGCCGGAAAGCGGTCCGACAAAAAATTTCGCAAAAAAGAAGGGAAGAACTGCAAGTGAAAGGTATGATGCCTCTCTCCCTTTCGGAGCGATTTCCGCCGTGAACTGCATGAGCCGTGGTGACCAGAACGCTTCTCCGATGGTGAAGATTATGACAAATAGTATTACTGAAAAGAAAAGAGGAGATCTTCCTTCAACCGGCACATCAAGCCATCTTGCAAAAATGAGCTCTCCGACCCATGTGTTATTGAGAAAAGCAAAATACTGATGGGGAATGACAGCTATGAAAACCGAAAAAGCGGAAATGAAAGTTCCTATCAGCATCATTTTGTATGACCCGATCTTTTTGGTCAGGGCTGCGATCAAAGGGACAAGTATAACGATCATTGTCGGGTTCAGAACTCCGTAAATGCTTCCGACTTTCACGCCGTCACCGAAGATCCTGATGCCGTATTTGGGGAAAGTGTAATGAAAATGCTGGAAAGTAAGACGGACAAAAACTGTTATGAAAAGCATGAAAATGAATATCCAGAAAGGTTTCTCCGAGAAAACCTGCTTCATTTTCGTAAAAGTATCGACCGCCGTATGCTTGACAGTACTTAAAAGTGCCGGAAAGAAAGCTCCACCGTCACCTATTTTCTTTCCGGGAGTTATAACTATTCCGTTATCTTCAGTCATTTCTACTCCATCCCGCATAAAAAGGATAGACAGCATTCCCGGAATTGTAATGAAAAAGCCGATCAGAATTATAAGCTGATAACTTGACACTGAAAGTCCGGTAAGCGGAATTGAAAAATATGCATGTTCTCCGAATTTGTGCCGCACAAGGTCGAAAATATAGGCACCTATTGCAAAACCGACATTCATAAGAGTGTAGAAAAGACCGAATCCCAGCGCAGCAGTTTCTTTAGTGGTAAATCTTTTTATGGCAACTGAAAGAACTGGTCCTGTTATAGCGATTCCTACCGCCATCGGAATGAAGCCGAAAAAAGTGGAAAGAAAGATATTAGGCATGAAGGGCATCAGAAATCTTGAAAAAACGAGCATGAATGAGCCGATCAGAAGAGTTTTTCTGATTCCTATCGCATCGCATACAGGTCCTACGATTATGACAAGAAGTGTGAGAAATATCGACCATGTTCCCATGTATGTTCCGGCTGAGACATCTGAAAGTCCCATGTCTTTTGAAAGGTAAAGAATGAAAGCGATGTTTATCCCGCCGTATGCGGAATATTCGGTAACTTTGGTGAAAAACATCAGATAAAGTTCCCTTGGCGAACCTTTCAATCCTTTTGCGTAGCTGGCAATAATGTAAATGAACGCGGCAACAAAAGCCGCAATGCCGATGTAGATAACAAGATCAAGCATCCGTTACTCCTTTAAATTAATGAACTTTCATTGATAAAAAGGATAACTATTGTTTAGAAACCGTCAAGGAAAAAGCTAAATCTAATATAAATTATACATCCTTAATTTTCACTTGGTTAATGCCCGTTAGCGTTATTTTAATTTTGTCAGTTTGCCCTCTGAACAATAAATAGTGAAAGGATCTGAAAAAGCTCAGTTGAAAGGATGGCAAGTATCAGTCCGACAGGATATGCAAAAGCAAATGCGGTATTCTGGATGTCGGTTTTAAGAACTTCGTTTGAATTAAGCACTGCCGATGTGGAATTGAGTGTTCCTGCAATAAGTCCCACAGTTTCAAGAGGATCTTTTCTGAGTACGAAAGTTGAAAAACCGTATGTGAAAATCACCGGCAGAAATGCAAGAAGAATCGCTCCAGACACAAAAAGAGTGCTTCCCGGATTAATGAAAATATTTATCAGTTCACCCCCTGTGCTGGTTCCCAGAGCCGCAAAGAAAATATAAAGTGAAAGCTGTCGCAGAAATGAATTTGTCTGCTGAGGCATCTGCCAGAGTATTGACAGGAATTTGACCCTGTTGCCAAGAAACATTGAGACTGCGAGTATCCCTCCTGTAAATCCGAGAGAATATCCAAGTCCTGGTATGGGGAAATTGCCTGCGATCATTCCGAGCACGATTCCGATCGAGACAGGAGCGAACTGTGTTTTGAATATTTCATTTACATCATCGCCAAGAAACTCTGTAAGTTTCTGAATTGATTCTGAATTTCCGATAACAACAATTTTGTCACCGAGAACCAGCTGTTTCCCTTTATCGGGCGAAAGTTCAACAGATCCCCTTATCAGACGGGTAATCTTTACATTGAAATGGTCTTCAATATCGAGTTCTCCGAGGGTTCTTCCGGCAACATTGCCTTTGGATATGAGTATCTTCGCTGTGGTCACAGAATCATCTTTATCTATTTCAGGAATTCCTGACGGTCCGATAAGTATCTCAAGATTTTCAAGATTTTCAGGACTTCCGACTGCGGCGACATAACCCCCTTCATTGAGGATGATATTGTCATTGGCAAGAAAACTTTTTCCGTTTTCGATATATCTTGAAAAAACGACACCGCTCAATTTAAATTGTGTGAGTGAACCGAAATGTTTTCCTGTGATATTGGGGTTTGTGACTTTGAAAAACTTAAAGATCCTTGATCTTGCTGAATTCTCAGACTGTTCTTTGTGTAAAGAGATAAGTTTTACGACATTGTGTCTGAAAATTACAGGGAGATAGCTGATAAGATAGACATTTCCGATCAACGATATCGGGTAGATTATTCCGAAAGCCGCACCTATTGCATTATCTCCCGATCTCACAAGGGCGGAAGCCATTGCAGGGGTCGAAATGAATGCTCCTGCAAAAAGACCGGTGTAGGAGCCGGCGGAAAAAGTTCCTCCTGCGGCAAGAGCCAAAAGGGATGTGAACAAGATCAGAAAGAACACATAGACCGGTGGAACAATGATCCAGCTCCGTCCTTTTTTTGAGAACATTGTGAAAAACTGAGGTCCGGCTTCTATTCCGACGCAATATACGAAAAGAGCAAGAGCGAATATTTCAAAATCCTTCGGGATGACAAAACCATAATAACCGAATATTGATGCAATGATGAATATTGAAGCAATTCCGAGAGAGAAATTTCTTATTTTTATCTGTTCAAGGATCTTGCCTGTTGCAATTATCAGAAAAAGGACAAAGACAGAGTTTGAAAGAAGTGTCTGCATGGTTCCTCCAATAAACAGAAAAAACTTAGTCCGCTCGAATGTATAACCGCAGGATAATAAAATCAATAAAAATCAAAATAATAAAATCATGGATTTTTATATTGATTTTACAGGGTAATCGGATAGACTCGAGTGTCATTTTTTTTGAGTCATAATGCCTGAAATATTGTTTGTCATATTAATTAATTCCTGAAAACCCTGTTACAGATGTCAATTCGGCCTTTGATATGACTCAGCCCGGCTCGGTTTCAGTTGAAGCTGATTCAAACATATTGAAAGGGCAGATTGTTTATGGTGATAGTATAGCGCAACTGATTGAAAATTATACTGATTTCTGCGGAAGAATGGATGCTCTGCCTGAATGGATGGATAACGGGGCTTTTAAATAGAGGCGCAGAACTTGGGATATCCTGTTGTAAGGCATCCGATGTTCCATTATGAGTCAGATCCGGAAGTGTTCAAACTCGAATACCAGTTCATGCTTGGAAGTGATTTTATGATCGCTCCGGTCCTTGATCAGGGTAAAAATGAAATTGAAATTTATCTTCCTGAAGGTGAATGGGTTCATCTGTGGAGCGATCTGGAATATATTAATGAAACAGGAATCTATGTGACAGTTTCTGCACCTCCTGGAAATCCTGCAGTTTTTTATAGAAAAGGGTCAAAGTATGGAAATAAACTGAAGGATTCTCTAAAAGATCTTTAAAGCTCATACCAGGTATGCCAAAATCGCAGTTTTTCTTTTCAAGTTGTGTTACGCCCCGATTTTTTTAAAGATAGATGAATGATACGCCTTGATTTTTTCAAAGATAGCCGTATGATACGCCTTGACTTTTTTGAAGACAGATGTATTATACGCCTTGACTTTTTTAAAGATGATCCTTTAAGCATTTGAATTTGTTGGCGGAGGTGATTTTGGAAAGAAAGATTTATTCAGATCTCAAAAAATGGGCAGTGCAGAAAACAAGAAAACCGCTTCTTTTAAGGGGTGCAAGGCAGGTTGGAAAAACACATTCGGTAAGAAATCTTGGAAAAGAGTTTGAGAATTTTGTTGAAATAAATTTTGAAGAAAATCGTGAACTTGCTGTTTTTTTCAGTTCATCTCTAACTCCTCAGAAAATTACTGATCAGCTGTCTCAATATACCGGTCAATCAATTGTTCCGGGGCAGACACTTTTGTTTTTTGATGAAATTCAGGCATGTCCCGATGCATTAAGATCGTTAAGGTTCTTTTATGAAAAAATGCCGGATCTTGCTGTTGTTGCCGCAGGATCGCTACTTGAATTCGCATTGTCTGAAATTCCGTCTTTCGGAGTGGGAAGGATCTCTTCAATGTTCATGTATCCGGTTTCTTTTTTTGAATTTCTTGATGCGACGGAAAATCAGCTTTTAAGAAAGGCCATACAGAATGCCGGTTTTAAGAACCCTCTTTCTGAGCCGCTGCATAATAAAGCGATGAAACTGTTAAGATCATATATGGTTCTCGGGGGTTTGCCGGAAGTAGTTGACAATTATGCCAGAACTGGAAATACGGTCGTTTCTCAAAAAATGATAGATGAACTGATACGCACTTTCCGGGATGATTTCGCAAAATATAAAACAAGAGTTGCAACAGAAAAGATTGATGCAACATTTAATTCCACAGCTTTTCAGGCCGGCTCAAAGTTTGTTTACAACGCTGTCGGTGATGGTTCCACAACTGGTTTTTCAACGGCACTTGAGCTTTTGAACAAAGCGGGGCTTGCAGAAAAAGTATTTCATTCATCAAGTCGGGGCATCCCGTTAAAAGCACAGATAAAACCCAATAAATTCAAAGTCCTTCCGTTTGATACGGGTGTCTATCAACGGCTGACGGGGCTTGATATTCCCGGTTTTCTTGTGGCGGATGACACCGAGCTTGTAAACAAGGGAGCTATAGCTGAGATTTATGTCGGGCTTATGCTTATGCAGACATTTCCAAATCACATGAAACCCGATAGTTTTTACTGGCAGAGAGAGGAAAAAGGAAGCAATGCCGAAGTTGACTATGTAATCGAGCACAATGGAAAAATATTCCCTATAGAAGTTAAAGCATCAAAAAGAGGAAGTATGCAGAGCATGCAGCTTTTTTTAAAAGAACGGGGTTTTCATGCTGGAATAAGAATTGCCGGAGAAAATTTCAGCAGTTATCAGAATATTTTAGTTGTTCCGCTATATGCCGTTGAAAATATAAGAGAGCTTATTCAGTAGCAAAAGCATAAACATATGTAAGCATATCTTATCTTTTTAAGGTTTGTACCAAGTTGACCAGAAATCGCAGTTTTTCTTTTCAAGTTGTGCTTCTTCAACAAGAGTATCAGAAATGTTAAGATATTTTTCTTCACTGTCATAAACCGGCCAGTCATCAAGTGTTCCGTCTGTTGCGAATTTGATCCACAGACCGCTTATGTTATCGACTGTTTCCTGATAGCCCAGTTCAGTTTTTTTATAATTTTCAGCCCAGGTGTTGAAAAGATATCCGAGCTCTGCTCCGTGAAAACACCCAAGACCTGTGGAAGCACCGTAATCGGGAAC
>JAGOEX010000310.1 GCA_017997475.1 bacterium | reverse complement strand
CAAAACTCACAGGCGAGTTCCCCACATTTTCCATCACAATGACTGAAACTGTAACCTTAAGAGCAGAATTCACCGCGGAGTAAACTGCCCAGCCCGTTGGGCGTGGGCTAAGTTAGCGCGAACCTTCCGTCCGCATTCAACAACCGTCTGAAGGACGGTGCTTGCTCAGCCCGTGGGCAAAGCCCCGGGTATAGGAGTAAAATCAGAACTGTCCCCCTTCGACCATTCGAAATCCTCTCGTTCGAGTCTGAGCTTGAGGGCTCATCCCTCAGAGTCGAAGACATGACTCAGGATTTGCAACTTTTTTAATGAATCCTTCTTTTTTGACTAAAAATTCTGTTTGATGTATAAATTGCGGGCAAACTGTAATGTGAGGTAAATTCATGAGAAAGGTGATTTTAATTTCAGCACTGATGATCATTTCGAGCTTTCCGCTGTTTGGAGAGCCGAAGCTTCTGACAATACTTTTCACTAATGATTCACATGGTATGGCGTGGTCATTTGATGAGCCGGAAAGCCCGAAAACCGGCGGGTTGGCGGCACAGAAAACTCTTGTTGACAACATCAGAAACGAAGTTCAGCTTAATAACGGAGATGTTGTTGTGCTCAGCTCGGGCAATGTGACAATGGGAGACCCCAGAAGCAATGTCTGTGAAAATCTGCCGATGATAATGGGAATGAATCTGATAGGTTACGACGGAATGCTTGTAGGAAGTCATGAATTTGATTTCGGGATGAAAACATTTGAAAAGATGCAAAAAGAGGCGAGATTTCCCTTTATGAGCGCCAATCTTTTCTTTAAAAACGGAAAACAGGTCGGAAAAAGCTATATCGAAAAAGAGCTTATCAATGGAGTCAAGGTTGCATTCTTAGGCATCACTACTCCCGAACTTGAAAAGATCTCAAACGCAGGTGTTGACGGACTTGTAAAGGTAAAAGATCCGGTTGAAACCGCAAAAAAACTTGCCGCGGAACTTAAACAGAAGAACGATTTTGTCATTGTTCTTTCAAACCTCGGATATTCAGATTCCGACATCAGTTCTGACGGTTATCCAAGTGATTCAAAGCTTGCAAAGGAAGTGAAGGGGATCGACTTAATAATCGGCGGCCGGACCAAGATCCAGATGGAAAAGCCAGTGATGGTAAACAACATTCCAATCGTTCAGACCGAGGGTCTTGGTAAATGGGTGGGCAGATACGATTTCTATTTTGAAGGGAAGGAACTGGTTAAAACTGAGTTCAAACTTTATCCTGTCAATGTTAAGAAAAAAGTGGTGGAAGGTGGACAGACCACTTATGAAAACATCGGAAGAGGGCTGAAAGAAAATGACGCAATGATTAAAATGCTCAATGATTTCAACTGTGAGTTCTCAACTCAGATCATCGGTGAACTTGAAAAACCGTTCTGTGGCAAAAGATCGACTGTCCGTTTTACAGAAAGTGATCTTGGAAATTTCATTGCCGATGTGATGAAAGAAAGAGCATCAACAGAAATTGCATTCATAAACGGCGGCTCGTTAAGACAGGGGCTCAACAGCGGAATAATCAACGAAATGGATGTTTACAGCGTATTTCCTTTTGAAGACACAATCGTGACAGGTGAACTTGCAGGTAGCGAGCTTCGCGACATGATCTATATTTCAGCAGGGAAATTCGGAGCCGGCGGCTTTCTCCATTTCAGCGGAGTTTCAATAAAAAGAGTTGACGGATCGGTGACAGAGATCACAGTGAACGGCAAACCCATTGATGTAAACGGGAAATACACATTCGCCGCAAACTCCTTCATCACAGGAGGAGGCGACGGCTTTGAAATGTTCAAGAAAATTAATGGCTTAAATAATACAGGACTAAGTGTTCCCGCCGTCATAATCGAACACATCAAAAAAGAAAAATACATTCAGCCACCCATAGTCAAGGGAAGGATTAAGTAGGTGGCAGTCTGTTCTTTCAATCTTATGTCTGTTATTTTTTTGTGGGGTAAATGATGAAAAGGTTTTTATTTGCAATTATTGCACTTTCATTGATTTCGTGTGTCGAGCAGTTATCGACCACGGCTCAGAGCAGCTCAGATGAAGTGATCGTGAACGAAGTGAAGTGTACAAAAGGAGAGTTTTCGCCTGATGGAAAATTCATCGGCTTTACCGGTGAAAAATACAAAGGGCTTTTTGTTAAAGATCTCTCAACAAATGAGATCGTTAAAATTACCGATGCAGATGGTGCGGGATGGAGATTTTCATGGTCGCCTGACAGTCGCGGGATTACTTTCAGGGAAACGGAATATTTAGAAAAATCAGCAACTTATAAAATAATGAAAAGGTTCCTTAATAAAGAGAGCAATGAGCTTGTAGGTGAATTTGAAAACACTGTGTGGCCGCCGCTTTGGAAAGACACGATATATTCAGTTGACACAGTAAGATCATCAAATATCGCCCTTGCCGTCAAACCGCTCTCAATTCTCAAAAATCCTGCTAAACCGCTGAAATTCAACGCATTCACTTCTGACAACCGGGTGTCGCTCATTGACATTAAGACAGGTGCTTTAAAAAATCTGGAAGAGGGGACACACTCTCCGTCAATATCGGATGACGGCAGATTTGTTCTTTTTATTCATCTTGACACAATTAAGGTTCTTGACACAGTTAAAA
>JAGOEX010000309.1 GCA_017997475.1 bacterium | reverse complement strand
TGAAAAAGCTCAATGTTTCTCTGTCCTTAAACTATGTGGGCGAACGGCTTGATGAAGTTTACAACTATCCGAAAACGCCATACATCGTGACAGTCGATGATTTTGTAATTCTTAATCTCGCCATTTCTTATAAAATCAATAAGTATCTGACAATATTTGGAAAAATAGAGAATATGCTTGATAATGACGACTACGCATATTCAGTGGAATACGGCACTTCAGGGATCACTCCGTGGCTTGGACTGAAATTTGATACAGGTGAATGATGAAAAAATTGACAGTTTTAATGATCACACTCTTTTCAATCGGTTGCAGCGATGGAAATTTTCCAGATCTGCCTGATGGAGAAAATGTGACCGCAGATGCTCCGGTACTTGATCTCGATGTTGTTGAAAATGATGATAGATCAATTGAAAGTGATCTGATAGTTGGAACAGTCGGTGGATATGATGTTCCTTTCAGCGGAAAGGTTTTCTTGTCGGAAAATGAAAAAGTTCAGGATCTTACCCCGATCGGTAAAGATGAAAAGATTGGTAGTTCAACAGGCTCTGACATTGCTGTTTCAACATGGGACGGAGGCTTTTTTGTTATTGGCAGGCACGATTCATCAACCGTTTATTTCTTTGATGAAAAATCGACAAAAGACGGTTTTGATTTCAGTGCGGTTGATCTTGGGAAAGGGGATTATATCAACCTTCAGGAAGGGGTTTACAACAATTTTAAAGATGAGTTCATTTTCAGTGCATTAAACAGTAACTATCTGATAATATTAAAAGATAACGCGGTGTCAAAATTGCAGATAAGTGAAAACGCAAACGCGAGTCCTGCAAAAATGAGGATCATCAAAAGCAAACTGTTCGTGGCAATGCAGAATCTGAATGAGAGCTGGCAGCCGGGATCAGGAGAGATGGCAGTGATCGATATGGAGACATATTCTGTAAAAAGATTTGGATTGACCTCTAAAAATCCTGTTGGAAAAATCGAATATAATCAATTAGTTGACTCAGATCACTTTTATGTCGCCTGTTCCGGAAGCTGGCAGAAACGGGACGGTGCGATCCTGCGGATAGATATTGAAACATTTGAATCAACGGAGATACTTAAAGAATCTGATAACGGAGGTCTCCTTGACGGTGATTTTGTTGATCTGACAATTGCCGATAACGGTGATTTTTATATAGTTTTCTCAAATAATTCAGATAGATGGATAAACAGACTTCTTAAATACGATACAAAAAAAGGAGTTGTTTCTCAAATTGATTCAGGAGTAAATGCATTTGCGGCAAATCCTGTAGATTTCAGTCCAGTAACAAAGAAGATATATTATTTCGCAGATTCGGGACCTGACACTTTTTTAAGGTCAGTAAGCACTGAAACGGGAGAAATTGAAGAAACGAAGCTTGATGAAGGACCTGCTTTTGTCAAAGTGTGGATTAGAAATATTAATAATTAAGGAGGTTGTTGTGAAAAAAAGTATGCTGTTGATTATGTTATTAGTTTTTATTACAGGATGTGATAACGAAACTTCTGAAAAAAACGACAATGATACAGAACCTGTACACGAAATTATCGGAAGATATTCCGACAGCTTCGGCGGTCCCCATATAATTTCAAACACTGTCTGGGATCAGGGCGGAATGATGGGGAGGTTCAATATTGAATTTTTTGACAGCGAAAATGATGTGATCATTGCTCAAAATGACAAGAACAATGAATTCAGTGCTGAAAAATGGAGCCGTTTCGATTACCTTATCGATTCGTCAAAAATATATTTCTGCCAGATAGTTTATGATTTGGACACGATGCAGGAAGCAATTGATGCAACAGGGGCCGATAGAGTTGATCTTGATGGCGGCTGTAACGGTTTCGGATGGACAGAACTGGCTGAAATTGCTGAAGAATCAATTGATAAAGATGACGCGCTGATAGTTGCATGGGCAAATGGTCATGAGTCATATATTCCAGGAGAAGATCTGATCGAAGATTGGAAAACACCTGACAAAGCGACTGGTAAAGCTGAAGGGACTTCGACTGACATAGTTTCACTTGGAAACGGCGGAAGCATAGTTCTGACTTTTGAAAAACCAATTACAGATGGTGACGGTACCGATTTTGCAGTTTTTGAGAACAGTCTAAGTGACACTTTTCTTGAGCTTGCGTTTGTAGAAGTAAGCAGTGACGGAACTAATTTCTTAAGATTTGACACATATTATCTCGGTGTTGACCCCGTTGATGCTTTCGGAAATCATGACCCTGAACTCATCTGGGGATTTGCTGGAAAATTTAAACAGGGACTCGGCACTCAATTTGATCTCAAAGAACTTGAAACAAAACCAGAAGTGGTTGATAATACTGTAGATATCAGCAGTATTACACACATCAGGATCGTTGATGTAATTGGTGACGGAAGCGAAATAGACACACTCGGAAATCCAATCTATGACCCTTATCCCACAACGGAAAGTGCCGGTTTTGACCTCGATGCCGTCGGTGTGATGAATGTTGTTACAGATTAAATCCCCTTCTGGATTTTATTAGCGATATCTGATATAAACCTATCCGAAAGATCTTTTTAGGTTGGAAAATGGTTAAAATACGCGATCATATAACTTATGAATCAATTCTTGAAAGCATTTCCGATGGTGTATTTACAGTCGATCTGAACTGGAAAGTCACTTT
>JAGOEX010000071.1 GCA_017997475.1 bacterium | reverse complement strand
CCTGACATTCATTGCTTGAGCAGGGAAGAGCGCAATCTATTATTTCCTCACATGAATATTCAGGACCTGTGTTGCCAGTGTCGCCTGTGTTGCCGGAATCGCCTGTATTGCCGGTATCTCCAGTGTTACCGGTATCACCTGTGTTGCCTGTGTTACCTGAATTTCCACTATCGCCGGTATCACCTGTGTTGCCTGTGTTGCCGGAATCACCTGAATCACCGGTATCGCCGGAGTTGCCTGTGTTGCCAGAATCGCCTGAATCACCGGTATCGCCGGAGTTTCCTGAGTTTCCAGTATTGCCGGAATCACCTGTGTTGCCTGTGTCGCCAGTGTCGCCTGTATTGCCTGTATTGCCTGTGTCACCGGAATTTCCGGCATCTGTATCGTCAATTAATTCGTCATTCGTTTCACCGGCATCATCTGTGACTTTAATTCTGTGGATCCCGGAACTGTCACATGAAATAACTGTAAAAACCAATAAAAATACATAAATCAGGTGTTTCATAACTCACCTCACATTTGTTAAATATCTTAACCGACACCGAAACATTATATTCCAACAGAAATAATTGTCCAGCATAAAGCATGGTTCTCTTTTCTTGAGTTATCCATGCAAATTGATAATATTCTGACAGTTTTTTTACTGAACAGGGAGCGTATGAAATGAAGATCGGAGTTATCGGTTCCGGATATGTAGGACTTGTTGCGGGTGCGTGTCTTGCAGATTTCGGACATGAAGTCATCTGTATGGATATTGATGAAAAGAAGATCGAAGGACTTAAAAAAGGGTTGTTGCCGATCTATGAGCCGGGGCTTGATGATATAGTTGAAAGAAACCATAGATACAAACGGCTTGATTTTACAACAGATATGGAACACACGGTAAAAAGCTGCGATATTCTTTTTATTGCCGTAGGGACTCCCCCGAAAGATGACGGGAGTGCAGATCTCCAGTATGTTCTGGCGGTTGCAGAAAACATTGGAAAATACATTGACAGATATAAAGTTGTTGTTGACAAATCGACTGTTCCGGTAGGCACGGGCCGTCTTGTAAAAAAAGCTATCCTGGAAAAGATCACTGAAAGAGATATTACAATAGATTTCGATGTCGTTTCAAACCCCGAATTTTTAAGAGAAGGCAAGTCGGTATATGATTTTACCCATCCCGACAGGATCGTAATTGGCTGTGAATCTGAAAAAGCAAGTGATATGATGAAGCAGGTCTACAGAGTTCTATATATTAACAACACGCCGTTTGTATTAACAAATATTGAAACTGCTGAAATGATAAAATATGCAAGCAACGCCTTTCTTGCTGTTAAAATATCTTTCATAAATGAAATGGCACTTCTTTCTGAAAAAGTTGGAGCTAATGTTCAGGAAATAGCGAGAGCCATGGGAATGGACGGTCGCATCAGTCCGAAGTTCCTTCATGCAGGATGCGGTTACGGAGGAAGCTGTTTTCCCAAGGATACAAAAGCCATCGTTGATATTGCAAAACAGCACAGCATAGATTTTAAGGTTATCAAAGCCGCAATTGATGCAAACGAAGTCCAGAAAATAAAAATGGTTGAAAAAATAGTTTTAAGAATGGGAGATGTTAAAGGAAAGATATTGTCGGTACTCGGTCTTACTTTCAAACCAGAAACTGACGATATGAGGGATGCCCCCAGTCTTGTAATAATTTCAGAACTCGTAAAAAAGGGTGCAAAGATAAAAGCGTTCTGCCCTCAGGGAGCGAAAGAGGCAAAGTGGCGTCTTTCTGAATACAGCGGCAGCATTGAATATTGTCCAGACAGTTATGAAGCTGTAGCTGATTCAAGCGGAGTGATCATTCTCACAGAGTGGAACCAGTTCAGGGGGCTTGATCTTGAAAAGATGAGATCTTTGATGAAAGAGAACTACTTTTTCGATCTGAGGAACATTTATGCAAAAGACAGCTCTATCAGGGAACTTTTCCAATATTCAGGTGTCGGCATTCAATAGGGATTTTTAAAAGGGGAGATCGTCCTCTTCAGCTATGTCGGCAGTATTTTCTGATGGTTGTGAAGGCTGTTCATTTTTGGTTTCTTTGTTGTGATACACTCTTTCGGAGTCGGCACTTTCTTTTATGTCGAGAAACCGTATTGTATTTGCAACTATTTCGGTCACATATTTTTCATTGCCGTCTTTGTCCTGATATGAACGGCTCTGAATTCTCCCTTCAATAAAAACAAGAGATCCCTTTTTAACGAACTTGGAAACATTTTCGGCTTGATTCCCGAAAACGATTATTTTGTGCCATTCGGTTTTTTCTTCATAACCGGTCCCTTTCTTGACGCTTTCTGATGTCGCAACCGAGAAATTACACACCGCAGTTCCTGATCCGGTATATTTTTTTTCAGGATCCCTTCCGAGTCTTCCAAGAAGAAGAACTTTATTTAAACTGTTAAAAGAGCTCATAGTGCCTCCTATTGGTCTGGATCAAGCTTCTCTTTATCCGGAGATTTTTCCCCCAGAAGAGTCGCGATCATCATATTTGCATTCTGGTTTAAATTGCCTTCAACCCCTTCAGCATCGTTACTGAATCTGAATTTTGTATTTCCGTTGATTATTTCAAGCATATTCTCCATGAACTTGTTGATGGGCTTATTGAATTGTTCATCAATAATAAACGAGAATATAAATGAAACAAGGATCATAAAGAAAGATATCAGACCGAATGTGCCGTGTCTGGCCTGAACAGGATCAAGAAGTTTGTCTTTGGACACAAGGGCGATGTAAAACATATCATTTGTTTCTGAAAGGGAAGGATGTCTCGAAATGCTTGAAAAGAACTGTTCATTTTTGAGTTCTATCATTATGTCGTGCTTAGATCCCTCTGTGTCTATTTTTTTTATAAGTTCCTGATTGTCGGCAATGAATTTCTTGAAACTTTCGTGAAGTTCTGTCGGCAGCGTACTTCCAAGAAGTGACTGTTTGTCAAAAAATCCGAAATAAAATCTTGAATTATCTTTAAAAAGAGATTCGTTGTAAAGACTTGTCGAAGCTTCTTTTGCAGTTTCGGAATTAACATTGTCGGCACTGCAGTATGCCCCGATTATATGCCCGTTCTTTTCGATGGGTGCGGCAGTTACAAGATAGGTTTTGTCAAGTATCTTTATCACATCTGTGTCAGAAAACCCCTGAAGTACAGTTTTGATAAGAAGTTCTTCAGCAAGGTTTTTATTTCTGAATATTCCGTCAAGGTTCTTTGCAACAACATTTCCGTGTCTGTCAACAACAAAAAGTGCATCGTTACTGTCATACATTTTGTTTATGACGTTAAGTTCAACCTGCACATTCTGTTCGATATTTTTGACGATCTTTTTAGATTCTTCGCTTAATTTCGAAAAATCTTTCGGACTCTGCTGAATTACGGCGTCCCATTTCTCAAAATCAAACGCCGCGACAAGTTCAGGTTTCTTTGCATGCAGCTCAACATTCTTAATTGATGCAAAAGAATCTGCTCTATGAATATACTGATAAAGTGATACTGACTGGGAAACTGAATTTTTTGCTGACTCAATGAAATTTGCACGGGTGTATCTCAGAAAAAGATAGTCTGCCGCCAGATACATAATTCCGGTCAGTACAAGTGTTAAAAGAAAGATTTTTAGTTTCATGACTCCTCCTTTACATTACAGCAGGACGAACCTGTCTGAAATTGAATATTTACCCTCAGCGACAATAGTTATCGCTTTGGAAAGTATAATATGCTCTTCTCTTAGTATTCGGGATTTGAAAGTATCAATATCATCTGAATTTTCACGGAATACAGGTTGTTGAATTATTATGGGTCCTCCGTCAAGGGTTTCGTCAACAAAATGAACCGAACAGCCGGAAACTTTCACGCCGTATTCAAAAGCCCGGCTTTGTGCATCGACACCTTTAAATGAAGGAAGAAGAGACGGGTGTATGTTGATTATCCTTCCGGAATATCCCGCAAGGAATGTGTGCCCGAGAACTTTCATGAATCCGGCAAGAACGATCAATCCTGTTGAAAAAGGGGCAATTGCCTCAAGCAGTCTTTTTTCATACTGATCTCTGTCCTCATCCTTTTTTTTAGGGAGTATGATGGTGTTTATTCCCAGTGCCCGGGCTTTTTCAATACCCTCGGCAGATCTTTTGTCTGAAAGCACAAAACTGATCTCAGAAACTCCGGAAAGATTCCCTGAAATAAAGTTTTTGCAGACTGCTTCCATGTTTGTTCCTGTTCCGGAAATGAAAACACCGATCTTCAAAAGTTCCTCTCTTCAATAATCTCGATAACATCTCCCTCAGCAGGTGTTCTTTCCGCGCCTTTTCTGTCGCCGCTGAAGGGATAGGGTTTCTTTTCTTCGGAATTTATTTTCCAGAAATATTTGAACTTCTGTTTGTCGAGCGGAAGAAGTTTTAATTCAGGTGTCTGGTAACGCAACCCTTCTTTGTCTGCCTCAAGCGAAAAAAGACATCCTTCCCCGTAAACCTTAAAAAAGGCATATTCGACATTTACATGGCAGAGCACATTGTTCTTTTCCACAAAGTCGGCGAGTGCTTTCTGAATGATCTTTTCATCGTAGCAATCCAGTTTCCTTTCATCTTCTGAATCAACTATCAGCTCGAATTTGGTGGGACACTTTATCTTTTCATCCTGGGATTTTATCATAAAATAAACTGGGATCCCCACCGGGACCTGACATTTGTCAGAACACTCTTTAATTTCTTTATTATCCATTGCCTGATACGCTGAAATGCTGTCTGCCGACTGATTTATGATGAGTGTCGCCGTAGGTCCTTCAACGATCTCAATGTTTCCATTATGGAGAAGGTCGGGCTTAAAGTTAACCGTTGCCGGCTCTTTTGTCTGAATGCTTGTGTATGAAACAGATTTGAAATCAAGTGAAACTGATTTTTTCCCTGGTTCTATCCTGAAGATGGTAATACAGTTGCCGGTTTTTTCAACTGGTTTGAAATAAGCCGAATGGACATTGTCCACCATTATTTTGAAATCTCTCATGAAAAGGTTGGTGTCTTTATATTTCTTAAACCCCAGCGATGATGCTTTTGAGCTGTCATCAGTAAAAAGGATGAACGGTTCCCCATCCATTTTTGCACAAAGTTTAAGAACAGATGTTTTTTTCTGAGCATAAACATCGTTTGCAAAAAAAAGAATGAATGCAAAAGCGGTAATAATAATTTTTCTGCTCAACTGGAAACTCCCCGAATCACATTTCATCAAAAACAATTAGGTCTGCATTATATTGCCTTAAAAAATATTTGTAAATAAAATTTGTTGAGAAGTGAAAGTTTATTATAATATTTAAAACTTTTTAAATCGGAGGGTCGATTGAGAGAGCATTTCTTTGAAACAGGGTATTTGAAAAATCCTTTCAGTTCAGTAATTTCTGCGGCTGGAAAAACAAAAGTTATAGTTTCTCTGACCGTTGAGAACAGGGTTCCTTTTCATGTTAAGGAAGGTTGCGGCTGGCTTACTGCTGAATATTCACTTATGCCGGGGTCCACAACATCAAGAGCTCCCAGGGAAAGGAATCATGTTTCGGGTCGTACGGCAGAGATACAGAGATTGATAGGAAGATCTCTCAGAATGGCTGTTGATCTGTCGGAAATGCCGGGTGTGTCCATGCTTCTTGACTGTGATGTCCTTGAAGCTGACGGAGGAACAAGAACCTGTTCAGTGAACGGAGGCATGGTCGCTTTGGCGATCGCCTGCAGAAAACTTCATGAAACAGGGGTTCTTGAGAAAAATCCTTTGAAAAGATGGGTGGGGGCGATAAGCGGAGGAGTCATTGACGGAAAAACAGTTGTCGATCTTGATTACGAAAAGGACTCAAAAGCCCAGGCGGATTTTAATTTTGTATTTTGTGAAAATGGCAATATAATCGAATTGCAGGGGACGGCTGAAAAAGAGCCGGTTGATGATGAAAAGTTCCTTGAACTTCTTGAAAAATCAAGGGAAAATGTTTTGAAGCTGATTGAAAAAATGAAAATTTCGGGAGGTTATTAGATGATCATTGTTCTTAAAAAAAACATTCCTGAAGAAAATCTTGAACAGATAAAATCGACACTGATATCAAACGGGATGTCTTTTGATGTTCTGACAGGTGTAAATTACACATTGATCCCCGTTGCCGGTGACTTGACCACATCTGATATGGGCAGGTTCAAGGCAATGCCTGGTATTCATAAAATAATAAGGATTTCAAAACCTTATTTCATGGTGTCTAAAGAATTCTGCGACAAGAGCGTTATCGATCTTGGAGACGGCGTGAAAATTGGTGAAGGTCTTTCTTTCATTTCAGGTCCCTGTAGCGTAGAAGGCCCTGATTCTCTTGATAAAATTGCAAAATTTCTTTCCGGTCTGGGTGTAAAGATACTTCGCGGAGGAACATATAAGCTCAGAACTTCCCCCTATTCTTTTCAGGGACTTGGTGAACAGGGTTTGAAAATATTAAAAGATGTCAGCAGCCGTTACGGAATGAAGTGTATTTCAGAGATAGTTGATGTCAGGCATCTTGACCTTTTTCTTGAATATACCGACATTATTCAGGTCGGGGCAAGGAACATGATGAATTTTTCACTTTTAAAAGAGATCGGAAGGGTTAAAAAACCGGTTTTGCTAAAAAGATCACTGAGTGCGACCGTTGACGATTTTCTTTCAAGTGCGGAATATCTCATGTCGGAAGGAAATGAAAAGGTTGTCCTCTGTGAAAGGGGTATCCAGACTTTTGATGATATAACAAGAAGTACGGTCAACATTGCTTCGATCCCTGTGCTCAAGGACCTTTCACATCTTCCTGTTGTTTTTGATCCGTCTCACAGTATAGGTGCTTCAAAATATGTTCCTGTGACAGCCGAGGCGGCAGTGATCCTCGGAGCTGACGGGTTGATGGTGGAAACTCACTACAATCCTACCAACGCTCTGTCTGACGGTTTCCAGACGATCAACTTTGACAGTTTCGAAAAGATGTACAAGAAAATATCAAGACTGTCATCATTCCTCAATGAAGAGAACTGATCTCTCAAATTTCATTCCGGCTGATAAAAGTTCACTGATAAGGGGATATCTTTTTTCTCTTCTGACTGACGAGCCGGTTTCTGTCTATTATAGCGATGATTTGCCAAATGACATAAAAACGGCCTTTAAGTGCCTGAAAAAATTCGGTAAAACCGTGACTGTTTCCGGCAGTACAGCATACATATCAGGTGTTTCGACTGCTCCGTCAGAGTCAATAGACTGCGAAAATTCTGCAACTGTCATGCATATTCTGATGGGGATTGCTAAATACAGAGAATGGGATTTGAAACTCACTGGCGATAGATCATTAATGCGCCGTGATCATTCAGAATTTACTAGGGCGGGTGAACTTTACGGAGCATGTTTTGTTGAAACAGTTCTTTCAAAAGAGAGTGCCCAGCTCAAAAGTTTTCATCTTATTGCGATGCTTAAGAGTGGAGGGAAACTACATTTTAAGTCAAAGACCAGACGCAACACCGAAGAACTGCTGAAAAAAATGGGGGCGGATATTTCAGAAAGTAGTCATCAGATTGAAGTTAAACCTGTTGATGAACTTAAAGGTTATGAACTTGGAATGAAACTTGATCCGTCAAGTGCCTTCATTGCGGCATGTTTAGGGATAATTTGCGGCATACCGTTTGTTATTTCATGTATATATCCTGAAAAATTGAGAATGGAACCGTTTAAATATTTGAAAAAAGCAGGATATTCAGTTTCTGTAAGTTTAAAAGATGAAGGTTATGAGGTCAAATGGTCCGGCGGATTTAAAACAGGAATGAAAATGATTGTTGTGTCAAACAAAGAAGTTCCTAAAATTATTGATGAAATTCCATTTATTGCATATATGTCGGCAAAGGCGGGATGCAGTTTTGAGCTTAATAACGGAGAGTGGTTGAGAAATAAAGAGACCGACAGAATTAGTGAAACTGTTAAGAGAATGGAGATGTTTTTTGAAACAGTTGAAACTGAAAAAGGTTTTATTGTGAAGGGAGAAAAGAGAGCAAAAACTGTAAAATTTTCTCATAGCGATGACCACAGAATGGAGATGCTCTCAAAACTTATTGCTGTTGATAAAAAGATTCCTTTTACAGTTAATGACTGCTATAATGTTTCGTTTCCCGGTTTTTTAAGAATGATCGAAGCACTTGGAGAAAAATGAATAACGGAATAAACGGGTTAAGGGAGAAGATTGACAGGATCGACGATCTGATCGTTGAACTTGTAAGCCAGAGGATCGAGATAGCTTCAAAGATCATAGAACTCAAAAAGGACAGTTCAATGAATGTTGAAGATATCTCAAGAGAAAATTCAATAATTAAGCGACTTAGCGGCAGATCTCCTGAAATCGGAAAACTTATAGAAGAGATCTACGGGAGAATCTTCAATTGGGTAAAAAGCCGCTGATCTCATCAAAAATCCTTTTAAAGATCGAAACACTTTTAATTATTGCTGTGTCATTTTTTCTTCTTAACACTTTCGGGGAAAAAGAGCATGTCACGGAAAGATCAGAAGAGTCATCGCCGCAAGTTGTTGAAAAAACCGAGTATCTGCCTGAAAAAACAGCAGCGTTCTTTGATGAAGAGATTTACGAAATTGAAAAAAAGATGGTGATGAATGCTCAGAAAAGTATTAAAATTGCGACATATACATACTCAAAAAGTCCTCTTACCGATCTTCTTGAAAAAAGAAAAAGCGAAGGAATTAATGTCAAGGTTGCAGGCGGAAAGAACAGAGATGGTCATGTTCCGCAGTTTGATATGGTTGTAACTACTCAGAAAAACGGGATATATCACCCTAAGTTTATGGTGTTTGATTCAAAAGATGTCATTATTTCGTCATCAAACATCAGTTCTGAACGGTCGGCTTCAAACAGTGCGGTTCTTTTCCGGGATGTGCCGGTAGCGGCGGCCATTCTTGAAAGCGAGATTGATGCTGTTTTTTCTAATAAGTTTGAAAGAAGGTGTGAAACCGGTTGTGAAACGGAAACAGGGACGATAATTTTTAATCCCGGCAAGGGTTGCGTTCTGATAAAAAATGAATTTCTTAAGGCAGAAAAATCAATAAAAGCAGGGGTTTACACAGTGACATCAAAAAACCCTGTGATAACCGGATTGAAAACTGCGATAAAAAAAGGGGTTGATGCAAAACTCATTTTTGATAACTGGAAAGGGGATGACGGCAAAGTTGTGAACAAAAAAGCGTTCAGTTATCTTTCATCAATTGGGGCAAGCTTGAAATTTGATGAACCAGAGCAAAAGAACGATTCGCTTTTTCACCATAAATTTGCAGTAATTGACGGAGTTACAACAGTTTTTGGTTCAATGAACTGGACCTCAAGCGGCTGTTATCGAAACCGCGAAATAATCGTGATTAATAAAGATCCACAGATCGCACAGAAATTCGAAAAATATTTTGATTCGATCAATCAGTGATCGTGTATCTCACAACAACTTCGGCGTAGTCGGTGGCGATGGAACCCATGTCGGTTAAGGTTCCGTTTGGTGCAGTTGGCACAACCGCAAAATTGAATTTTCGTAGTCCACTGTTTAAAAGTGTCTGTATCTCGACCGGATCGGTTGTTTCCCAAGTCACCGGCTCAAGTGTGTCGGGACCAGCTTCATTATATGCAACTGTTACCCAGCGGTCATGCTTCCAAGCCAAGAGATCAACCCCTTCATGCGGAGTGCCGGAATAATCTCCAAGACCACCTGCATTGAAAAGAACGGAGAGCGATTTATGTGTGACTGTTGATGCATCGGTAACCCCGGAACTTTCCCACTCGAAAATTGTGATGTGTCCCGGGCTATCTTTCCCTACACTTTGCCATTCCCAAAAATCATCATAGTATATCTGTTCAAAAAGGGGACCTCCGTATAGGTTTGTACCACCGAACAACAATATCTTTTTGTTCGATGAATCATAAGTCATTGAATGAGAAGACCTTGCTGTGGGACTTTCCAGTAGATTGAGTTTCTTCCAGAGCAAGCCATTCCACTCCCATGTTTCATTGTAATGTTCACTAAGCCCAAATCCTCCGAACAAAATCATTTTTTCTCGGAGTTTATCGTAAACCATTTTATGCCCCGATGTTGAAGAGGGTTGATTTTGACTAGGAATTTCTGTCCAATTTACACCATTCCATTCCCATACCTGACCATTGTTTTCGTATGTCCACAAAACCATCTTTTCTTGTGCTGAATCATAAGCCATAACAGGGTACCGAGTATTTGGTGGTTTTATCTGGGGCTCTATCATGGACCAATTGTCACCATTCCACTCCCATGTTTCGTTGATATCCTCAAAATTATCTAGTTCGCCACCAAACATTACAATTTTTCCACGCAAAAAATCGTAGTCCATTGCACTATTTATTCTTGCAGAAGGCTTTTCAGGCAAGTCAAGCAACTCCCAGTTACTACCGTTCCACAACCATGTTTTGTCGCTACAGTCCCAATCCCCGCCAAATAAGATAATCTCTTCTCTGTCCTTGTTAAAAGCAATTGACATATCTATTTCGACATCAGGGAAATTACTGGGCATCATTTTAATCCATTTTGCTCCATTCCAAATCCACGTGTCGTTATAGCATCCTGAACCACATCCACCGAACATGACAACATTTTTGGTTGCTTCATTATATGCCATACCCTGTCTTGATCTCGGACTGGGCTTTAGTTCAGAGTTGGATGCATGTTCTAACCATACTTCCCCATCCCATGTCCAGGTTTCATTGCGAATTGGCAAAGAATCAAAAAAGTCCGTCATTCCGCTTATTAGAACAGTTTTTTCTCTTGCACTATCATAAACCATTCCCATGAATTGCCTTGAACTTGGGTTAGCTTCAAGATTCAACAGAGACCAATCCTCTCCATTCCATTCCCATGTTTCGTTGGAAAAAAATCCCCCAAACATAACAGTTTTTTTATAAGAACTATCAAATATCATTGAATGACCATATTGGGGTGACGGTGTGTTTTCGGGTTCTAATTTTTCCCAATTCTCTCCGTCCCACTCCCATGTTTCATTATTTATTTCATATTCTTCTTCATTTCCAACTTCAGCAATACCGCCAAAGAGAACCGCTCTATTTTTAGCACTGTCATAACACATAGCACTGCTCCATCTGCGAGATGGCTTTTTATTAGGAGTTAATTCTAACCAATTCTTACCATCCCATACCCATGTCTCATCGTTACTGCCCAAAAAAGTTTTTCCTCCGAAAAGAATTGCCACTCCCAGGGCAGTATCATAAATCATTGAGTGGCTTGATCTGGGTGATGGTTTATTCTGTGGCGCTATTAAAGACCAAGACTCACCATTCCATTCCCATGTCTCATCAAGATATCCCGAATCTGTTTCTCCGCCAAACAATAATATCTTCCCTCTTTTGCTATCATAAATCATTGAATGATTAAATCTTGCTGATGGACTCACACTAGGTTCAAGTTTTGTCCAGTTTTCTCCATCCCATTCCCATGTTTCAGCATTTATTTGAGTACCACCGCCACTCCTTATTCTTCCTCCAAATAATATTGTTTTCCCCCTATTACTGTCATACGCCATAGAATGCTGCATTCTTTCTTTTGGGTTAATTCTGTTGGGGATTTTATGCCAAGGGAGAAAATCTCCCTTTGAGACATTTGCTTTTGCCCCCCCGTTTAATGGTTCTGAAAGATAAACAGCACTCCATTTATCAAAACTCTGATTAAGAGTTCTTCTAAACATTTTATTGGATTGGAACACGTGTGGATTCTCCATTGTACTTCCCGGTACTTTTCCTCCCATTGTCGCTGTCCACTCGACATCGCGAACTTTGACAGCATCGCTTCTGTTGCAGGCGTTGTCGTATGCGGCAAGATAAACTTCTGTTCTGTCTGCACGGTTAAGTTCAAATTCGGAAAATGTGCCACCGCTGGCGGCAGTTTTGCCTATTTCACTTGCTGTTGCAGGATCAGACCCGTCATAAGCATAAACCCACGATGTGTTTTCATCGACGGCATCTCCAGTTGCTTTAAGCCCGAAATATTTTATTCCGCCTGTTTCATCACATCCCCACGGAATTCTGCGGTAAACTATTC
>JAGOEX010000070.1 GCA_017997475.1 bacterium | reverse complement strand
CGTAACAATCCTGTAAACAGGAAGTATCGTCTGGTTCACACTCATCAATACAAGTCATTATTCCTTTGCAATCCTTGCCAAAATTTCCAGTGTCACCTGTATTGCCCGTGTCTCCGCTGTCTCCAGTGTTACCTGAGTTTCCTGAATTCCCTGAATTTCCAGTGTTGCCCGTGTCTCCGCTGTCTCCAGTGTTACCTGAATTCCCTGAATTCCCAGTATTTCCGGTATTGCCAATGCCGTCATCCACACAGTATCCGTCAATGCAGACAAGCCCTTCATCACAGTCAAATGCAGTGATACATTCAGCGGGATCTTCAGTGGAACAGGAACTAGAAAATAAGAAAATAATTATAAATGCTGCAGAATTTCTCAAATGGCTCATCTTTTCACCTATTTAAAAATTAATTTCACTATTTTTTCGAGTGCAATACGGTCTGTATCTGTGTAAGAATCAAGTTTGTCAGAATCAATATCGAGAACGCCAAGTATTTGACCTTTTTCATCCTTAACGGGAATGACTATTTCAGATTTACTTCTGCTGTCACATGCGATGTGTCCCGGAAATTTTTCAACATCAGGAACAATAATTGACCTTTTTTCATTTATTGAAGCCCAGCAGACACCTTTCTCTTTTGCAAGAACCTGACATGCAAGAGGTCCCTGATAACATTTTACGGTGAGCTCACCGTTTTTAAGAAAATAGAAACCGACCCAGAAATTCTTATCAAATTTGTGATATAAAAGTGCGCAAATTGTCGCCATTCTTGCATCACAATCATCCGTTTTCTTAAACAATTCAAAAAGTTGATTAATCACACGATCGTATTTATTTGAAAGTTTATCTGTCATTCAGGACATCCGCCTACAGGTGGATTAGCGGTATCACAGTCAGAGCATGCTGGCTTGATTATGGGTAAAGGTATTGGCAAAACAAATGTTGATTCCGTTTTCCAATGATCTGAGCAGACACAGGTGGCGTTGCCGCCTGAAAGCTGACAACTTCCATAACTTGTTGCAGTTACCAAATAACTTGTACCACCAATGTCATAAGAACTTCCAATAGTTGCACCACAGTAGTCAGTACATCCCTCTACACAGTTCGCACCATCCTGAAGGTATCCTTGACCGCATGTCGAACAGTCAGCATTTCCTGCCCAAGCCTCGTTGCAGGTACAGACTGCAGTTTCTCCTGAAGCGGCACATGTTCCATGACTGCTGCAGAAATGAGCGGCATCACAAGAAAGACAATCAGTTCCTGAAAAATACTCTTTGCAGACACAACCGGCTTCGTTTTTAACAGGATCTACTCCGCAGACTTTTGTTCCAGTACAGTTATATGTTCCGTGATCACAGTCAGGTTTACATTTCTGATCAACTATGCTTTTCAAATATCCTGTGTCACAGTCAGTGCACCACCTTCCGGTATATCCTGTTGTACATTTGCAGGTGACGGTCATATCTTTATCTGTACACTGCCCACCGTTGCACGGATCCGGAGTACAGGCAACATTCTTGACGCAACTGAACTTTCCGTCACCGTTTTCATCATCATCAAGCACTTCCATGTGATAACCCGGCACACATTCTGAACAGTCATCACCTTTGTGAAATTCATCACAGGTACATTTCGGCTTACCGTCAACCATTTCGCATGTTCCGAAACCGCTACAGGTGTCTTCGGTGCATACCGGTCCCTCATCTGGCGTTTCACTTCCATCATCATCCGGCACAAAGTTGCTATCAGGGCTGCCATCATTTTTTTCACTGTCATCAGGAACAATGTTTGAATCATTTCCAGTTAAACCGTTATCGGGGACAGCATTATCGGGAACTTCCGAGGAATCATCTTTATTACTGTTGTCTGTGGAACTTTCCGGAGGATTGCAGAAACCATCAATACATAAAAAACCATCCGGACAGTCAACAGCAGTTATGCATTCAGCTGACTCTTCCTGTATGCAGGAAACAAAATATAGCTGGAATAATAAAAAAATAATTAGTAAAATATAAATCCTTTGAAATTTCATTGCTCAGCCCCGATATAATTTAAGTAACAAACACAATTAATTATATAAATCAATATATATTTGTCAAACAGAATAATTTCATAAAAAAAGGGGAGCAAAAAGCCCCCCCCCGAATAAACATTTTGAGAAAATCTACTTATTTTGAAGTTTCCTTGTCAAGTGCTTCAAAAGCCTTGTCTGCTCTTTCAACAACAGCCGCTCTAACCTGTTCGTTAAGCTGTGACATATTGCTTAAAGCATCTTTGAATTTCTGAAGATCAACACACATAAGAACATACAGAGTTCCCGGATTTGAGATCCATGTCTTTCTAAGCTCAGAACCCGTGAGAGTTGTATCTGTGATCTGCTTTGACACATCTTCAATGTGTTGTTCATCATTTGCCGCCTGACCGAAAGCTTCTCCGCCGGTCGTAGTTGACTGATAATCCTTCAGCATTGATTTAACCTGAACCTGAAGAGTTCTTGCGATTTCTGTTCTGCCTCTACCCATTGCAGCAGTTCTTGCTAACGATGCGTTCCTTGTTCCTGCAGCACTTCCTACTCCACAGATCTGTTTTGCATTGTTCTCATTACCAAGAACCCAGTCCGGAGCACCTTCAAGTTCGTTCTTTACTGCACTTCCGGTACCTTTCTTCTCTTCTGAACTGCCACAGCTTGCAACAAATAATGATGTGATGAAAACTGCAACCATAATAACTAAAATCTTCTTCATCTTTTCCCCCTATCTGGTAAATTAATAAACCGCTATCCGAGCAAATGATTTATACTCATTTCACAGGAAAGGTCAACTTTTTTAACTACCCATTTTTTTTTCATTGAGCATTGAACAGGGTTTTAGTAACAACACCCTTTCTTTTTTATTACACTTGCAACAGATTTTTATTTTGATATAATCCATGTTGTCAAATTTCAATGGAGAAAGTTCATGAAAGCGGGAGTCATCTGGAAAGAAACAACGATCTTTGAAGGATTCAACGATAAAAACAGTGAAAAGAACTTTGTAAAAAGTGACGGACCTACGCCCAAGCACCTTTTTCTTCAATCAATTGCTGGATGCACCGCTATCGATGTTGTTGGAATTCTTGAGAAAATGCACTCTGAAATGCCGACAGAATTCGTTGTTTCAGTAGAAGGCGATCTGACAGAGAATCACCCGAAAGTATTTGAAAACTTTATTATGGTTTATGATGTAAGGGGAAATGTCGACCCAGCAAAACTTAAACGAGCTGTGAAACTTTCACAGGAGCACTACTGCGGAATTTCTACAATGGCAAAAAAGATAGCCCCATTTGAAATAAAAGTTGTGCTTAACGGAAATGAAATATAAAAATCAGGAGGTACCATGGAATTTTCTACAATAGACATCTGGATCCTTTGGGGGATTGCCGCTGTAATATGTTTCATTTTTGAAATTTTTCTTCCAAGCTTCTGGATGGCAATGCTGGGTGTCGGCGCAATAGGAGCATCTCTCTCGGCTTTATTAGGAGGGGGAACCGAGATCCAGATAGCTGTTTTTTCCTTTGTTTCAATAATCGCCGGTGTTTTTTTCCGGCCTCTTGCATATAAGTATATCTACAACAGTAACGAAAAAAAAGCTGCCAATGTTGATGCATTGATAGGTCGCAAAGTTCAGGTCGTTTCAAAAATAACCACCGAAAAGAACGGAAAAGTGAAAATAGGCAGCGAAGTATGGACAGCCATATCTGAAAACCGTTCAGAAAGCTTCAATGAAGGGGCCTTTGTAACCGTGGCTTCTGTTGATGGAGCAAAAGTAATAGTAAAATCAAGTGCTTCTGAGAATTAATAACAAAAAAGAACGGAGTAGAAAATGACAGGCGGAGTTATCACTTTCTGGATCATTGTCGGCATATTTGCTGTTACGATCCTCGTTAAAGGTGTAAGAATCGTTCCTCAGGCAATGGTTATTGTCATCGAGCGACTCGGCAAGTATCACAAAACCCTTCAGAGCGGATTTAACCTTATCATTCCCATAATTGATAAACCCAGAGAAATGGACATCAAAACAATGCGTCAGATGTATGACGGAAGAAAAATGACCGTTACATCAAGAGTCAGCTTGATCGATATGAGAGAAGCTGTTCATGATTTTCCGAAACAGAATGTTATTACAAAAGACAATGTCGTCATCGAGATCGACGCAATACTCTACTATCAGATAACCGATCCATTCAAGGCAATGTATGAGATCTCAAACCTTCCGGACGCCATTGAAAAACTTGCAAAAACGACTCTTAGAAACATCATCGGCAACATGGACCTTGACCATACACTGTCAAGCAGGGATGAGATAAACTCAAAAATGACAGATATACTTGATGAAGCTACGGACAAATGGGGTGTAAAGGTCAACCGTGTCGAAATTCAGGACATAAATCCACCGCAGGACATCAAAAATGCGATGGAAAAACAGATGAGGGCAGAAAGAGACAAAAGAGCGGCAATTCTTACCGCTGAAGGAGACAAACAATCAAAGATCCTTGAATCTGAAGGTGAAAAACAGAAAAACATCAACTATGCCGAAGGTATGAAAGAATCGAATATACTTGAAGCAGAAGGTCATGCTCAGGCAAAGATCAGAGTTGCCCAGGCGGAAGCCGAAGCGATCAGACAGATAGCTGATGCAATAAAAGAGACCAAAATGGACCCTGCACAATATCTCGTAGCCCTTAAATATATTGAAGCTCTGTCAGCAATGACTTCAGGAAAAGACAATAAAGTTGTCTATATGCCTTACGAAGCAAGCGGAATTCTCGGCTCAGTCGGTTCAATTCAGGAAATGTTTAAGAATCTCCCCAAATAAATTCATCATAAAAATTCAAAAAAAAGATTGAGGGGCAAGGCAGGTTCTGAACAAAGAAGAAAAAGTTGAGAAGAAATTAATCTAAAGATACAACCTCAACGGTTGCCTGTGCCACTTTGCCTTCCATTATGCGCCCCTCATTTAAAGCAGCATTAGAATTGAACATGAAAAGTTATAACTGTTTATTTTTTGTTTGTCAAGAGAGTTTTAAAAAAAACCTTTGCTTTTTGTAATTATTGATAAATTCCCATATCGAGTGTGTTTCATTTCGTATTCTTTGTGAAACATCAATCATTTATTTAAAACAAATAAACTAGAGATACATTATATTGACAAATATCAACTTTTCCATATTATTTCACTGATATTAAGCATCTTGGAGGATAATTTATCATGGGTGTTGTTTTTGATGAGAGTTTTTTCAGCGATCTTCTAATTAAAAAAACTGATGGCACTATTCTAATCATTAAATCTCTTGCACAGTTGCAACAAAAAATCGTTTTAAAGGAAATATCAAAGGAAGATGAGTTTTCAAAAAACGGAAAAGACTGGAAAAACCTTTTCAATATTGAAATGCTGAAACCATTCTTCCTTCTGGTCTCGCCAGAGCCAGAGCCAGAACCAGAACCAGAACCAGAACCAGAACCAGAACCAGAACCAGAACCAGAACCAGAACCAGAACCAGAACCAGAACCAGAACCAGAACCAGAACAAGAACCAGAACCAGAACCAGAACCAGAACCAGAACCAGAACCAGAACCAGAACCAGAGCCAGAACCAGAACCAGAACCAGAACCAGAACCAGAACCAGAACCAGAACCAGAACCGAAATATGAATACAAAATGACACCGACTCTAAGCCCGGAGAATGAAGTTAAGGTCACCCCTGCACCCAAAAAAGAAGAGGAACAGATGGAATTTGACCCCTCTTTCTTCGATGGTGATGACGATCCTTACATTAAAAGATCAGGGAAACTTAAAATAATCGTTATCCTTTTAGTTGTTTCCGGAATCATTGCGGCTGTTTTAATGTTTTTTCTTAATAAACCTGATGAAAAAAGAATTGTTGCCGTACAAGAGGAAAAAACCGCTGAAACTCCGGATACTGCCACACCCTCTCCCGAACCGGAACCCGAGAGCAAGCCCGAGATAGAACCAGTAAAAGAACCCGAGCCTGAACCTGCTGAAGAACCTGAGCATGTTAAAGAAAAAATTCAATCCCCTCTTCCTGAAAAAGAACGACCAGTTGTTAAGAAAATTTTACCGAAAACAGGCGACAAAGCGGAATCTCTCTGTAAAAAAGGGTGGAAAATGCTTGACAATGGAAACAGTTCTCAGGCCGTAGGCATATTTAAAAAAGTACTTTCCTTAAAACCGGGACATGCAGATGCTCACCTTGGTCTTGGAGAATCTTATAATGATATGGGGAAAAAGGGAGAGGCCAGAAAACACTATCAGAAATATCTGGAGCTGAAACCGGATGCTCAGGATCGTCTGGAAATAGAAGCCATACTTAAGAATCTTTAATTTATTCAAGAATTTTAGCTATATAAGTATATCCTTTTGCCTTTGCTATATCAAGGGCGGTTCTTCCATCCTTTCTTTTTATGTTCTTATCAGCACCTTTTTCAAGCAGCGTCTTAACAAGATCGCCCAGCCCCATTCCTGCCGCATACATTAAAGCAGTGTTTCCGTAGTCATCTCTTATATTAAAATTCTGTTTAAATTTCACAACTGACATCATAAACCGTCTGTCTTTTGAAAGGATGGCTATCATCATCGCAGTCTTCCCTTCGGCATATTTATAGTTAAAATCGGCAAGTGCTCCGTATTTCAGCAATTCCTGCGCAAGTTCGATCTTGCTGCTTGCAAGACAGTACATAAGTATCGTATATCCTTTGCTGTTTTTAAAGTTCACATCTGCATTGAACTCAAGAAGAAGCTTTAACATCATTCTGTTGTCATTTCTAATGGCAATAAATATCATCGGCTCGCCATTTTCGTTCTTATAATTCGGGTCCATCCCCTGTCTCAAAAGGGTTCTTGCTTTAACTGTGTCACCATTCTCTACTGCGATCAGGAAATCGGTCGGCTTTGTTTCATACTGACCAAGATTTTTTATTATCTTTTTGTTCCTTCCAGCCATTGCATAATTTAAAGCATTCCACCCTTTTTTATCCCTTGCATATATATCCGCCTTAGCTTTTATAGCTCTATTAACTATTGCCTCGGCCTCGGCTTCGGCAGCATACATGAGAATTGTCTTGCCGTTATTGTCCTTTGATTTAAGAGATGCCCCGGCATTTATAAGCCATCCTGCCATTTTAATGTTTTTTGAACTCAGTGCATGCATGAGCGCTGTTTTGCCGTCAGGTCCGGTCACATCTACTTTTACACCGCTTCTTAAAAACAGATTGATCATCCCCTCGTTATCGCTGTTAACAGCAGAAATGAACAAAGGCCAGCCGTCATCGTCTATTGCATTCACATTCGCACCATTCCGGATTGCCTGCCTTGCCTTTTCAATATTCAGTGCCTGAACAGCGAAAAGGAGCTGGTTGTTGTATCCGGCAGTATCCTGTGCACTTGTGTTGAAAAAAATGAGGTTAAATACAATAATGGTAAAAATCATCCTAGTCTTCAAAATTCACCTCTCGCTCCTTTATATTCAACAACTCTGTTCTTTCCCGTTTTTTTTGCCTCGTATAGACAAAGGTCAGATAACGCAACCATCTCTTCAACAGTCAGTATCTCAGGACTGGCCGAAACAAATCCTATTGATATTGTCACCCATAGATCTTTTCCGTTCCATTCTATCCGCATTGACTCCACAGCTTCCCTGATCCTTTCACAGACCTTTGCGGCAACATGACTCTTTGTAGAAATTATGATGAGGAACTCCTCTCCGCCGTATCTTCCGATTATATCGACTTCCCTTAAAGTTTTGTTAAAAGCTTCAACCACTTTTTTAAGGACAGCGTCCCCCGCCAGATGACCGTATGTATCATTAACGCTTTTAAAATTATCAATGTCTATCATTGCAACAGAAAGCTTTGCTTCAGGGTTTGACAGGCATCTGTTAAATCTGTCATCCAGTATTTTCATTATGTATCTTCTGTTAAAAGCACCTGTGAGTTCATCGGTTATTGAGTCCTTGTGCAGTTTTTTGTTTGAAAGTGTTTCCGTAAACTGAGGGATTACGGACTCAAGAACTCTTTCCTGGACGCTTCTTATGCTTAAATTATGTGAAAGCTTGAAAACAGATGCTCCGTAAACAGTCAGCATATCATCAAACATCGGCAGCAGAAGCCACTCGTCACTTGCATAATCCTCATCTTCATATACCGTTTTCAGAAAAGAGTCCCAGTTCCTTGCATCAGTGCCATCCGAAAGAACTATTTTTAAATCACCATTCTCCATCGACTTCCTTGCTATTACAAACTCATCAATATTAAGATTCTGGATCAGCTCAATGAATGCATCTTCCAGAGTTATGGTGTTATCCTTAAGCCCGTTTACTATCCTTGCCGCACTTCTCATATTTGAGTTTTCTATCATCTTGTCCTGAACTTCCTTGTCCAGAACTTTCATGCTGTAAAATGATGTCGCAAGAACGACAAAAAGCGAAATAAATGAAAAGTCATGTTCCGAAAATTTTTTACCTTTACCGACAAGAGATACATGTATCAGATAACTGTTTTTGGCTATATCAAAAAAGTGATATATCTCCCTGTCTTCCTCCATAACCATGCTTCCTTTGAATTCAGGCATGGATGATATATCAACAGTACATTCCCCTTGCTGAGCAAGCACTTCCCACTTCCCCGATCTTTGGTTAAAAGTAAAAAATCCGTTGTAACTGTATCCGAAAAAATCATCTCCAAGAAAACTGACTATTTTATGATTGGAAACATCGAGAGAAGCCGGTTGAAGTTCGATCGCGGCAAAATAGACCAGTTTTTCCAGAGCATGCTTTACCCATTCTTTTGAATGAAGATATTCGTCTCTTACCGAATTTTCTATGTGTGAAATCTGATTTTCAAGTTCATAAATCCTGTTTTTTAAAGATTCTATGACCTCATCCTTACTTTTTACCATTATGTTTCCAGCACCGTGAAAAAAACATACGGATGAATATATCAGAAAGAGAATTAGTTTTCAAATTTAATGGGTCAACCATGTAAGTTAGTGAAAAATCCTGTAAAATCCTTTGGTTGCGAATTCCAGCATCTCTTTATCGCCGGATGAGTCACCATATGCGAGAACTGTGTCAAAAAGCGTTGTGTCATATTTATCTGAGATCCTTTGCACCTTTTCTTCTCCGCGACAGTTTTTACCTTTGATATTTCCCGTGTATAAATCATCGACAACTTCAAGTTCCGTTGCAATAATATTTATTCCAAGATCATCAGTAAAAGGGATCACCCACTCTTTAGCCGAAGCTGTCACAACAACTATCTGCGCCCCTTCGTTTTTAAGTTTTTTAATTTCGTTCAATGCTGATGTTTTTATGATCTTTTTCAATCTTTTCTCATAGTAGTTACCGGCTTCCTGCGCAAATCTTTCTCTGCTCCACCCTTTTATGAGATCTCCAAAAAAAAGCTCTTTAAGCTTTGATCCGGGATATATTTTCAGAAAGTGGAGAATTATAAACGGGGCGATCTTTGCAGCGATGCCTGCAATTTTCCATGGACCATAAACAAACTTAAAAAAATCGATAAATGTATCCCTGTTTGTTATTGTGCCGTCAAAATCAAAAAGTGCCAGAGTTCTCCCCTTTTTCATAACATTCATATTATCACTGATGGTTTAAAAATCAAACAGTAAAAAAAATTTTAACAAACCCTTTCTAAAATGTTATACTAACTCCGGTCTTTTTTAACAGGAGGAAAAATGAAAAACATTGTAATATTCGGTGCACCCGGAGCGGGCAAAGGTACACAATGTAAACTGCTCTCTGAAAAACTTGGTTTGATACACATTTCAACAGGCGACCTTATAAGAAAAGAGATTTCTGAAAAGAGTGATATCGGAATTAAAGCCGAAACCATTATAAGCAAAGGGCTTCTGCTTGATGATGCAACTGTATCTTCCATTTTTCTGAATGCACTTAAAAAACATTTAAACTCTCCGGGCTTTCTCTTCGACGGTTATCCACGAACAGTAAAACAAGCTGAAATACTTGAAGAAATTCTGAAAGACCTGGGATTGGAGATCACCATTTTTATAGAAATCACCCTGTCATCTGATGAAGCGGTTAAGCGACTTCTTAAACGGGCTGAAATTGAAGGAAGGATCGATGACAACCCCGAAACAGTCAGGTCAAGATTTGAGGAATACAACAGAAAAACAGCACCGGTAAGGGACCACTACATCAAAAAAGGGATCTATAAAAATATTGAAGGAACAGGAAAGATAGAAGATATTAATAGTTTGATCATAAAACTCATTTCAAATTAAATTTTTGCAAGAAACACCGTCTTAATTCATTCAACTTTAAATACCGGCTTTTAATGCTTCAACGATAAGATTCGCTGCGTTTCCAATGCCGTAAAGCTTTTTTTCGTAATCACATTTTCTTTCAGGGGTCCTGTTGTATGCATCAATTATTTTATCGTGATCGCTTCCTACAACTTCATTGAAGCCCTCTTCAACAAGTTCCGTCCATTCGGTTTCATCTCTGAGTGTAATACACGGCTTTTTGAAGAAATATGCCTCTTTCTGAACTCCTCCGCTGTCTGTCATCACAACTGCACAGTTTTTTAGAAGTTCAAGCATGTCAAAATATCCCACCGGGTCAATTACGTCAAATTTAAGGACAATTCCGTTCTGCTGGACTATTTTCTTTGTTCTAGGATGGAGCGGAAGGATAACCCGCTGTTTTTCGGCAATTTTGTTCAGCGCTCTTAAAATGGAGGAAAGCCGGATGTTGTCATCGGTGTTCTCTGCCCTGTGGATAGTGGCGAGAACGAAATCATTTGTTCTGAGCGCTCTGTCGATCACTATAAGACTCTTTCTTGCGCTCTTCTGAGCATAAAAAATGGCAGCATCATACATAACATCACCCGATTTCACTATCTTGGTGCCGAAATTGAAAAAACCCTCCTCTTTCAGATTAAGAACCGCTGTATCGGTCGGGCAGAAAAGGATGTTAGATATCCTGTCAACTATTATTCTGTTTATCTCTTCAGGCATAAGCATGTTAAAACTTCTAAGACCTGCTTCGACATGAGCAACTTTGAAATGAAGCTTTGAAGCACACAGAGCTCCGGCAAGAGTTGAATTGGTATCACCGTAAACAAGAACAAAGTCCGGACGGACATTCATCAGGATCGTATCAAGCTTTTCCATCATCTGTCCAGTCATTGCACCATGTGAAAGCCCGTGAATATTAAGGTTGAAATCAGGTCTTGGAATGTCCATTTCCTCAAAGAAAACATCTGACATCGATTTGTCAAAATGCTGACCTGTGTGAACTATTGTCTCTTTGATCCCTTTGTGCTTTCTTAATTCCCTTGAAACAGCCGCTGCTTTAACGAATTGAGGTCTTGCACCGACAACAGTAAGTATTTTCAAAATTCACCTCCAGGAAAAGAGTGACAATCTTTAACACTATAATTAAAGTGCGAATTATTAAAATAATTTACCAGTCATATACCACTCGTTTTTTAAAATAAGCTCATGATATCTTTTCTCAAATTCTGCCGTCATATCTTTCATAACACCAATCTCTCTGATTGCAATAATACCTGATTCTCTGGATTCTTTTATTATTATTTTTATTTCATCAGTTTCTATTTTTTCCAGAAATTTGAACGGTATCACCACAGTCTCGTGATTTCCAGTTATATTGTAACCATAGTTTATTACTTTAAGATTACTCTCATTAATTTTTTTATTTGTTCCACTTTTATCTTTAAAATAAAATTCTATCGTTTGATGCTCTTTATCTTTAAAATAAAATACATTAACACCATAAACAGTTTGATATTCTTCAAAACTTAAAATTATTTCGACAGGTGCTTTTGAAGACCAGTATTCATACCAATATATACCGTCATTCAGTTTTTCGCTACCGTGAGAAGAATCAATGGTTGAGCTTGCCTCAACACTTTGTACTTTCTGGTTTTGAGCTTCAAACCATCTTTTTGAAATTTCGTGAAATATTTCAATATCTGTTTTATAATATGCCCAGGCAAGTTGTTTCCAATGAAGATCATGATAAGCCATACCTATTTTATTATTCTTTCCGTAATAATCATAATAGGAACCATACCAGGCATCAAATTCAAGAATATTCTTTTCAAATGATTCAAACCCTAT
>JAGOEX010000069.1 GCA_017997475.1 bacterium | reverse complement strand
ACATACCCGTTCTCGATTTTGCGGTAATCCATAAATTTGATATCGTTAATGCTTTTTATCATTTTCATTTCGAGCATAAGTTCTACACTTTTCTGTTTAAGCAGTTCGATTTCTGAAAAATCGCCTTGATGAGTGTATTCGATATATGCTGAACCGGTTCCGTCGGGAGCGAGTTTTGAATAGATATTGCTGAAAGAACCTATTCGGTAAGGCATAAACTTTTCTTCAGGAATGTAGAACCAGTGACCTGTGTGTCCAGGCAATCTATTGAATGCAACATTGAGATAACTTACCGATGCGATCTTCATTCTGTCTGATATTTCATTGCTCCACGACCCTGCCGATCCAGTCTGAAGTTTGAGAAAATCTTTTAAAGGTATTGAATTTATTAGATTTTCGTACTTTATGATTTCTCCGTTTGAAAGCAGAGTTGTCTTTTCATCACTATTTATTTCAACCGGATGAACATTGAACAGAAACTTCTCTTTTTCGCATTTATCAAAAAGCCGTTTCGGCAACTCCCCTATTCCTCCATTTTCCGGATATTTGAATGTCGCGTTGTAACCCACATTTTTCTGCTCAGGAGAGGTCACAGCACCTTCAATTACTTGATCCAGAGTAGGTTTCGGCACATAGTAATCGCACCAGTGACTCGCATAATCTTTCGGATGAACGGTGTAAATTTTCGTATTGTAAGGGATCATGAAATGCTTTGAAATGCCTTCACCCAGATATGCCATGCACCATTCATAGAAATTGTCGCCCGCTTTTGACTTGTCATTTTCATACTTGGCTTTAATAAAACCCAGAACACACTCTTTAATGACATCTGAAGGAAGTCCGTAAGTGTTTGACTGAAACGGATACTGTGTGAAAACATTGTGTGAAAAAACGAAAGTTTTGCGGACTATTTCAACAAATTCATCATTAAAAAGCGTGTTAAAAAGTGCTTTTGTCCTTTCATCTTTCATGTGAAGCCAGTGCCCGGTCTGATCAAACGAAAACCCATCTTTATGTTCAGTTGTGCAAAGACCGCCGGGATGATCACTTTTTTCAATCACAAGAAAATCCTTCCCTTTCAGATGATACGCCGCTGAAAGCCCGGCAAGCCCCGCTCCGAGTATCAGAGTTCTGACATTTTTCATGCTCTCTCCTTATGGCTTTCTTATTTTTGCAAAGTAATCTTTCGTTTCAGAAACTACCACCGGAGAAAGTATCAGCAACGCAATAAGGTTGGGAACCGCCATCAAACCGTTGAAAGTATCGGAAAGCGACCACACGAAATCAAGTTTCGATATAGCACCGACTAGTATCAGTATTACAAAAACCGTTCTGTAGGGTTTAACCGATCTTTCACCGAAAAGATATTCAATCGATTTTTCTCCGTAATAGCACCAGCCCAGAAGCGTGGAATAAGCAAACAGTATCAGCCCGACAGTGACCACAATGTTCCCTCCTGCAATTCCCCATGAAAAAGCAGACGCTGTCAGATCGGACCCCGTCTTCCCGTCTTTCCACAGACCTGACATGATTATAACCAGTCCTGTCATTGTGCAGACGACAAGTGTGTCTATAAAAGTCTGTGTCATGGAAATAAGCGCCTGATGTACAGAATGATTTGTTTTGGCCGCTGCTGCTGCAATAGGTGCACTTCCAAGACCCGATTCATTTGAGAACACCCCTCTTGCAACACCCATTCTTATCGTAAGCATCACTGTTGAACCGAGAAATCCGCCTGTAGCCGCTACCGGAGTGAAAGCATACTCGAAAATTATGGCAAAGGCGGAAGGGATCTGCGACATATTGCTGAAAATTATAAACATGGCATATCCGGTATAGAAAACGATCATCACAGGAACAAGTACCGCCGTAACTTTTCCGATGCTTTTTATGCCTCCAAGAAGCACAAAAGCAGAAAAAACCATCAGAACGGCTCCCGTTATCCAGCTTGATACTCCGAAAGTACTTTCCATCGCGGCGGCAACTGAATTGGACTGAACCATGTTGCCTATTCCGAAAGTTGCAACAGCGGCAAAAACTGCAAAAAGAGTTCCCAGCCATTTCTGCCCAAGCCCTTTTGAAATGTAGTACATCGGTCCGCCGCACATAGCTCCGTGCTTATCTTTTTCCCTGTATTTGACAGCAAGGACCGCTTCAGCATATTTTGTCGCCATTCCGACCAGCCCTGTCATCCACATCCAGAAAAGAGCACCCGGACCGCCTGCGGCTATCGCTGTTGCCACGCCTGCAATGTTTCCTGTGCCGACCGTTGCAGAAAGCGCTGTCATCAACGCCTGGAAATTGGATATATCGCCATGCCCTTTCTCCTCATCTCCAATCTTGACGAATATCAGCTTCAGCGAATAAAACAGTCTGGAAAATTGAAGACCTTTAAGAAGAATTGTGAGATAGATCCCTGTTCCGACAAGAAAAACGAGCATCGGCGGACCCCAGGCAAGAGCACCCAGTTCAGAAACACCTTTCTCAATAAAAACAAACATCTCTGTCATTTTACACCCCTGAACAGTAAGTACGGTGAAATATACAATACTATACTTCATCTTGCAAATTTTAGCGGTTCTGATATAATTTGCCGTTTTATTTCTTTAATTCCTCGGAGGGGATGTTATGAAAAAATCACTGATTGCAATCATTTCAATTTTGATGTTTGTATTTTTATCATGCGGAGAATCAAGCACTGGAACAAATGACTATGACAAAATAACAACTAAACTTATAAAAGCAGTGGAAGGCGGAACGATCGAATCGGCTGACGGCCTTGCGAAACTTGATATTCCTGCCGATGCTCTTGAATCAGATACAAACATAACCATCCAGAAAAGAGACCCTTCTAAGTATCCCGACAAGGAATATCTCGGAAGCAATATCTACGATTTCGGACCTGACGGTCTTCAGTTTAAGAAAAATGCCACACTCACTTTGAAAACGACTAAAAACAAAGTTGCAGGACAGATCATCACTGTTGCAGTGTATAAGGAAGACAAGTGGGTTTATGCAGGAAGCGGTTTTGAACAATCAGGGGATCCCATTATGTCAGGCGACCCCATTATGTCGGGAGATCCGATAATGAGTGGAGATCCCATCATGTCTGAAGTAGGCCACTTCTCAGAATTCTCAGTAATGATCTTTGATGAAAAAGACCTTACCGATGAAGACCAGACAAATGATGAAGCAGTTAGACCGGACGATGAGACAGGTGATACTGAAGTTCAAGATATTGAAGACACTGACGATGAAACTATAGACGATATAATACCGGATGAAGATGTCACTCCGAAAAATCCGGATGATCTTCTGGGCGAGTGGGATTTCCCGAATGCTACCCATGTTTCCGTTATGAAAAACGAAGAAGCAGGTAGCGGATACATGCTTGACATCAGCATCAATGATTATACCGAGTTTTTTATGGCCCACGGGGATGAGAACAGTTTTGTGGGATACACTTTCACCGGCGAATTCAGCATCTGGGTCGAACAGGTTGAAAAGACAGGAAATATGACCGCCGTTTTCACGCTTCACACTGACGACAAACTTGACATAGAACTTAATGGTGATGACCCGATGGGAAAAAGAACTCTGACGGGAGGAACCAGACCGGAACCGTTTTGCGGCGACTACATGGTCAACAATGAAGAGATCTGTGACGGAAACAGTATCGAATGCAAAGATATAACAGATAGATCTTATACTGTCGGATGGGCCTACTGTAATTCAGACTGTACCGGCTGGGATGAAACACAGTGCGAGTAAGTGATTAGTGAACAGTGACGGGTGACGAGTGAAGAGATTGTTTTTCCTAATATTCTTATTAACTTCTGTAATATCTGCTGGTGAAATTGACATTGAATTCTCTGCCGCTATCCAGGCAGGAAATTGTGTTGCGGCATCAGAAGCACTGAAAAAAGGGGCTGATATAAACTATGTTGATGAAGAGTGGCCGTTATTCATTACCGCCGTAACTTCAAACGATGTTCAGATGGTCCGTTTCTTTCTTAATAACAGCGTGAACACTGAACTCAAAGGCCCTGACGGAAAGACGGCTCTGATGCATGCGCTGTCGCTAAAGAATGCTGAAATTACCGCCCTGCTTGTAAAATCGGGCTCAGACCTTAAAGCAAAAGATCCATCCAACAAGAATATAATGATGTATGCCGCAGAAGGTAACAGTCCAGAATTATTAAAGCTTCTTCTTGACATGGGTTTTGACAGAAAAGTCAGATCAAAAGCCGATAAAACAGCACTTGACTATGCAGTTGATGCAAGGGCGGCGGAGTGTTCAAGGATCTTAAGCAAACTTGACACACTTCCGATGGATTTCATTGAAGCAGTTGAAAAAGGTGATGTAAATCTTGCAAAAAAACTTGTTGGTGACGGGGCAGACATCAACACAAAAGACAGGAACAATAAGGCGGCAATACTTGTTGCAATCGAAAACGGTCATGAGAACATTTTGAAATTTCTTCTTGAAAAAGGGGCTGACCCGAACGGAAGTTATTTTAAGAACAAAAATGCAACTCTTTTTGTATTTGCAATGCATAACGGCAGATTTAATGAAGCGGTACATCTTTTAAGGGCAGGTGCAACGGCTAATTTCAACCATCGGTACAAAGATGGAAAAACCGCTTTGATGCTTGCAATCACAAATAACAATCCTTCCCTGATAAATCTGCTCGTCGACAAAAAGCAGAACATTGACACAATTGACTCTTTCGGCAACACGGCGTTGATGTTCGCCGCTGAAGCCAACCTGTTCTCGGTCGTTTCAAAACTTCTTGAAAAAGGGGCTGACCCCACGATCAGGCAGGTTGAAGGGAAAACCGCTTCAGATATAGCAAAAGCAAAAGGTCATCTACAGATATCCAATCTGCTCGCTCAAGCTGAAAAAAAGTGGATCTGATCTGATATGTTATCTTCCTGTCAGAAATTTTGAAACTTCTTCAAATTTTGATGTTCCGATCAACAGTCGCTTGCCGTCATGGAATTCTATCTGGATCCCCATGTTTCCTTTGACATTGAGTGCTTTATTTTTGCCCGTGCCTCTAATCCCCCATCCGCCGTATTCGAGCAACGGCTTGTATTTTCTGACAAAACAGTTCGCAATGGTTTCCCAGCCGTAATGTCGAAACGAAAGGTGAAAAGGGAAAAATTTCACATGAACCCCGGCATCATCAATAATTGTATCCAGCCGTAAAAGAAGAAAAAGGACTGTTATTAAAAAGACAATTGTGACAGCGATTATTATCTGGGAATTTATCTGCGGCTCTTTTCCTGACTGGATCTGGGAAAACAGATGTTTCCCCACAGCAAATAAATACATTAAGTCCATCCCTATCACAACGAGCCAAAGCCACCACTGCGTAAACCGCTGACTTTCCTGAAAAACCACCCCTTTTTTCATAGATCGCTCCAAAAATGAATCAAACAACTCGACAAAGATTATCCGTTTTTCAATCTGAATCAATTTTTAATCAACTGGCGATTTTTATCACCTGACATTTTTGACTTGAGCATTAAATGTGATATAGTCCTCCGCGACTTTTTTATGGGGGAAAAAATGAAGGGAATCACCTTTCAGGAAATGATTTTCCGGCTTCAGAGATTCTGGACGGAAAAGGGCTGTATTCTGGTTCAGCCGTGGGACATCGAAATGGGTGCGGGAACTTTTCATCCTGCAACATTTTTCTATGCACTTAACCCTGCAAACATCAGCTCTGTCTATGTTCAGCCGTCAAGAAGACCCACAGACGGCAGATACGGCGAAAGCCCGAACAGAATGCAGAGGTTCTATCAGCTTCAGGTGCTCGTCAAACCAAGTCCTGAAAATGCTCAGCAGTTATATCTTGACAGCTTGAAAGTGATAGGGATCGATCCGAAAGATCACGACATCCGCTTTGTCGAGGATGACTGGGAAAGTCCTACTCTCGGTGCGTGGGGTCTTGGATGGGAAGTATGGCTTGACGGAATGGAGATAAGCCAGTTCACATATTTTCAGCAGGTGGGCGGCATCGATCTTCACCCCGTTCCTGTTGAATATACATACGGACTTGAACGGATCTGCATGTATCTGCAGGATGTTGACAATGTTTATGATCTCAAATGGAATGACCGGATAACTTACGGCGACATTCATAAAATGGATGAGGTTGAGTTCTCACATTTTAATTTCAAGGAAGCACCGGTTGAAGATTTTTTCCATTCTTTTGATAAATATGAAAAGATCAGCAGGGAACTTCTTGAAAAATCACTCCCCCGTCCCGCATATGAATTCTGCATCAAAGCAAGTCATGCCTTCAATATTCTTGATGCAAGAAGCGCAATTTCAGTAACGGAAAGACAACGGTATATCACAAGAATAAGGGATCTCGCCTGTGCAATAGCCGGAAAATATGCCGAAAGTTTCACTAATGTCGGAGGAAAATGATGGCACACTTCATTTTTGAAATTGGCTTTGAGGAATTTCCGGCAGGTTTTATTGTTCCTGCAGCTGAACAGATGCGGGCTTTTCTTATTTCAGAGCTTGAAAAAGCACGGCTTGCGAATGCAAAATGTCAAATGTATTCAACATGTTCAAGGATTGCGGCAGTAATTACTGAACTTCCTGAAAAACAACCGGACCGGAAAGAACTCGTTACAGGCGCTCCGAAAAAAGTATCCTTAACTCCTGAAGGAACTCTTTCAAAAGCGGGAGAATCGTTCCTTGCAAAGAACGGAATAACTGAATATTTCTTTGAAAACAGCGATAAAGGCGAAGTGATAGCCGGCTGGAAAGAAGAAAAAGGTATGGAAATTCAAGAAGTTATTATCCCTATCGTTAAAAACGGGATAAAAGCTTTAAGTTTCAAAAAAAGCATGCGGTGGGGAGAGCACAAATTCCCTTTCGCTAGACCGATACGATGGATATTCCTTTCAATAAACGGCAAACCGGTCGCTGACAAATTTGAAGATGTCGATTTTTCACTCACCTCTTTCGGGCACAGGTTTCTTGCAAACGGACCGCTGACAGTTTCTGCACAAGATTATGAGAAAGTGCTGAAAGGTCATTTCGTGATTGCAGACCGTGATGAAAGGAAAAAGATGATCAATGAATCTGTCAACGCCATTGCAGATAAGAATCAACTTATTGCAAATATTGAGGAAAATCTTCTTGATGAAGTGACGGATATGGTGGAATATCCCCATGTTATCGTGGGCACGATCCCTGAAAAATACAGTCATCTTCCGGCAGAACTTATCACAAAAGTTCTTAAAAAAGATCAGAGATATTTTGTTCTGTGTGAACAGGGTGAAAAAACCGTTGTTAAAAAATTTGCCAGTGTTTTAAATAACATACCGACCGATGATTCGGTTGTTGTGAAAGGAAATGAAAAGGTGGTTTCAGCCCGTCTTGCAGATGCTGCTTTCTATTTTACCGATGATCTTGAAAAAGATTTTCACGGATTAAAGGAAAAGCTTCGCGAAGTCCTTTTCCAGAAAGATCTTGGAACATATCACGATAAGATAGTGCGAATCGGGAAAATCGCTGAATTCGTTGCAAAGAAATTCTTCAAAGCCGAAGAAAGTCAGCTTGAGAAAATAAAAACCGCTTCAGAAATGATAAAGAACGATCTTGTGACAGGTGTTGTTTTTGAATTTCCCGACCTTCAGGGCATTATGGGAAGATACTATGCGGAACATGCCGGATTTGATCCTGAGATATCAAAAGCAGTGTATGAACACTATCTACCTGTAAATGCTGGAGATCTACTCCCATCGACTCTGACAGGGACGGTTCTTTCGATTGCCGACAAAGTTGACACAATTACCGGCGGATTCATGGCGGGGATGAAACCGACCGGCTCAAAAGACAAGTTCGCAATCAGGAGAAATGCCATTTCGCTTCTGACCCTTGCAGTTGAAAATGAAAAGGCATCCATAAATCTAAGAGAGCTTTTTGAATTTTCGGGCAGACTCATCCTTGAACACAACGGGAAACTCAAACTTGATGTGAACGAAATAATGGAGTTCATGACGGCAAGATACAACGCAGTCCTTAACTTTGAAACGCCCGTCATCCAGGCATCTACCGCAACAGGCGCAGACATTCCGGCTGTTGTTAAAAAACGGGCTGAAACAATAAACCGGCTTTTAAAAGACAATGAGATCACAGGTCTTGCACAGCTTTATAAGAGGGGCTGTAACATCCTGAAAAAACAGGAAAATATTTTTGGAGAACCAGTCGAATCCCTTTTTGAACTGGCTGAAGAGAAGAATCTTTTTAAAGCGGCTGACACACTTTGTCAGGAAATCGTTAATATGTCAGACAATCTTGAAATAGCTTTGAAAATAATTACAATAAAGCCGGTGTTGGATTCCTTCTTTGACGCTGTTTTTGTAATGGCGGAAGACGAAAATATAAGGATGAACAGAATGAGACTTATAAACAAAGTAACTACATTAGTAATTAAAAACATTGGAGATATCAGTTATCTTAACATTTAGAGGAGAAAAAAATGGTTAAAAAATTCGTTTATTTTTTCGGACCTGAGGGTTCAGAAGGAAATGCAACTATGAAAAACATTCTCGGCGGAAAAGGGGCAAACCTTGCCGAAATGTGCAATCTCAAGATTCCGGTTCCCGCCGGCTTTACAATTTCAACCGAAATGTGCACCGTATATTACGAAAATAACCGTAACTATCCGCCTGAACTGAGAGAACAGGTTATGGAAAACCTGAAAAAAGTTGAAGATGTCATGGGCAAGAAGTTCGGTGACAAGAAAAATCCTCTGCTCCTTTCTGTCAGAAGCGGCGCGAGAGTTTCAATGCCCGGAATGATGGACACGGTTCTTAATCTGGGACTTAATGAAACGACTCTGAAAGGTCTTATCAAAACTAAAGCGGACGAAAGATTTGCATGGGACAGCTACCGCCGTTTCATTCAGATGTACGGCAATGTCGTCATGGAAGTTAAGGGTGAAAATTTTGAACATGCAATTGAAGGATTGAAGAAAAAATATAAACTTGTAAACGACCTTGATATGACTGCAGATCACTTGAAGGAACTTGTTACTGAATATAAAAAGATCGTTAAAAAGATATCCGGAAAAGATTTCCCGACCGATCCGATGGAACAGCTCTGGGGAGCAGTTGAAGCAGTTTTTGGAAGCTGGATGAATCCGAGAGCCTGTTACTACCGCAAAATGGAAGGATATTCAGACAAATGGGGTACAGCGGTAAATATTCAGGCAATGGTTTTTGGAAATATGGGCGCTGATTGTGCAACGGGTGTTGCATTTACAAGAAACCCTGCAACAGGTGAAAAAGTGTTCTTCGGTGAATATCTTATCAACGCTCAGGGCGAAGATGTTGTTGCCGGAATAAGAACTCCTCAGCAGGTCACTCTTTCAGGAAGCCGCAACTGGGCTGAAAGCAACAGTGTAAAAGAAAAGGAAAGAAAATCGAAATACCCGTCACTTGAAGAATATATGCCTGAAGTTTATGAAGAGCTCTGTGACATTTATCACCGGCTTGAAGCGCACTATAAAAACATGCAGGACATAGAGTTTACAATTGAAAACAAAAAGCTCTGGATGCTTCAGACAAGAAACGGCAAAAGAACAGCCGCTGCGGCAGTAAAGATCGCTGTTGATATGGTAAATGAAGGGATGATCACAAAAGACGAAGCTCTTTTAAGGGTTGAACCGTCACAGGTCGACCAGCTCCTTCATCCTCAGTTCGTTAAAGCGGAAAAGGCAAAAGCAAAAGCAATCGCAAAAGGTCTTCCGGCAAGCCCGGGTGCCGCAACAGGAATGGTTGTTTTCAATGCTGAAGACGCCGTTGAATGGAAAAAACAGAAAAAAGGGACAATTCTCGTAAGAATAGAAACAAGCCCTGAAGATATCGGCGGAATGGATGCCGCAAACGGTATTCTTACGGCTAGAGGCGGAATGACATCACATGCCGCTGTTGTTGCAAGAGGAATGGGAAAATGCTGTGTATCGGGTGCAGGAGCGATCGTAATTGATTACAAAGCACAGCAGTTCACAGTTAAGGACATCGTTGTAAAACAGGGTGACTGGATATCTATTGATGGAACGAGTGGTGAAGTATTTCTCGGCAAGATCGCAACTGAAGAGCCGAAATTTGAAGGTGAGTTCGAAACATTGATGAAATGGGCTGACGAAAGAAGAGTTCTCAAAATAAGAACAAACGCCGACACACCCAAAGATTCTAAAGTTGCAAGAGAATTCGGCGCTGAAGGTATCGGCCTTTGCAGAACTGAGCACATGTTCTTTGAAGGCGACCGTATCAAAGCGGTAAGAGAGATGATCCTTGCCGATGATGAAGAAGGAAGAAGAAAGGCACTTAAGAAACTCATCAAGCACCAGAGAGACGATTTCTACGGAATTTTCAAAGAGATGGAAGGACTTCCTGTAACTATCCGTCTTCTTGATCCGCCCCTTCACGAGTTCCTTCCCCACGAGCCGAAACAGATCAAGGAAATGGCAAAGGAAATGAAAGTTACCGAAGCCAAAATAATGAGCAAAGTTGAAGAGCTTCATGAATTCAATCCTATGCTCGGCCACCGTGGATGCCGTCTTGGAAATACATATCCTGAGATAAGTGAAATGCAGGCAAGAGCTATCATGGAAGCGGCTTGCGACCTTACAAAAGAAGGTGTCAAGGTGTTCCCTGAGATCATGGTTCCGCTTGTAGGTAAAGTTGAAGAGTACAGATTGCAGAAAGAGATCATCATCAGTACTGTTGAGCAGGTTTTCAAAGAGAAAAAGATCACTGTTGAATATATGGTCGGAACAATGATAGAGGTTCCAAGAGGCGCCCTCACTGCTGATGAAATTGCTGAAGAAGCTGAGTTCTTCTCATTCGGAACAAACGACCTTACCCAGATGACTTTCGGCTACAGCCGTGACGATTCAGGCAAATTCCTGAAAGAATATATTGAAAAGAAGATCCTCACGATCGATCCTTTCCAGTCAATAGATCAGGAAGGTGTCGGCCAGCTTGTTGAAATTGCATGCAAAAGAGGAAAGAAAACCAGACCCAACATCAAACTCGGAGTCTGCGGAGAACACGGCGGAGATCCCGCATCAATAGAATTCTTCCACAGATGCGGACTCAACTATGTAAGCTGTTCACCATACAGAGTTCCCATTGCAAGACTTGCAGCGGCAAGAGCGGCAATAAATAACGATGTCGTAAGAGAAATCAAAAAGACCATGGAAGAAGCTTACGGCACAATCGAAAGCGGCATCAAATCACTCTACAAAGAAATCGAGAAACGGCTCAAGAAGAACTGATAATTAGATATAAATTCAAAACAGTTTTGCAACCATCTTTGTTACTTCAACATCCATTTTAGAGAAACCGAACCATTTTTTGCCGAGATCTTTGAGTGATGCTCCAAAATGATAGAGGTCGCAATCATCAATTATCAAAAACCGGTCGTGGGAATGGTTAAATTCTTTGATTTCTGCGGGTGGGCACTGTTCGTTAAATTTCTGAATTTCGAGTAGTAACTGTTTTGAAAGATTTTTTGTGAGAATTTTGAGCATAACTCCCTGTTTCCGTTTTGAAAACAGTGTCAAAACTGTATCATCAACATAATTATCAATGAGAATGATGGATTTTTCAGCAGAGCGGATAATATCCGAAACGAGTTTGTGTGCATCAAAAACCTGACCGTCAAAAAGAACTCCCTGTTTTGGAGAGAGTTGATTATTTTCCATGGCTTTAAAAATTATATCAAATTTTTTATCGGATTCCAATTGATATCCAATTTGTTTTTTTTCAATGATATCAAATCTTTGAGAAACTTTTAAATTTTCTGCAATGAAATGCCGCATAGATACAAAAGCATCCATTATTTTAATGCTTATATCAACAGCGGTGTCACTTTTCAGAACCGCTGAAAGCATTGCCACGCCCTGTTCTGTAAAAGCGTAAGGATTAGAAGAAGAATGTTTGAGCCGCTTTAACCGGTCACAATTTGTGACCAGTTCTTTTTTTTCCTCATCTGACAGCATAAACATAAATCTTTCAGGAAAACGATTTTTGTTTCTTTTTACCGCCTGATTTAAAACCTTTGTTTCAACACAATACAGCTCTGCAAGATCAATATCGAGCATCACCTGCACTCCCCTGATCGTGAAAATCCTACTTCTAATATCATCAACTTTTATCAGCTCATTTCCGTTCATTTTCCGACTCCAAAAATTTACTTACCAATAGATA
>JAGOEX010000068.1 GCA_017997475.1 bacterium | reverse complement strand
AAGCTTTGTCATATATCCTTTTTACAAGTTTATCTTTTGAATCAAGCCATTCACGACATTCTGTTTTTTCAGAATCAAGGTCCGCACACTTTTCAAAAGCTTCGTTTGCAAGAATATAGTTGTCTTTTTTCTCCATATCACGGCCTTTTGCCATATAACCGACAGCTTCTATCTTATCAATTCTTTTTGAGAATTCAGTTCCTCCGGGAACAATATATTCATCAAGAGCTTTGGCAGCTTCAAGATTGTCAAGGATCAGAGAGTAATCAAGAAGCTTGACACCTTCAAGGATCTTATCTCTCATTTTGTTAAAGTTAAGAAGCTGTGTTTTAAGTGCAAGAACTTTTGCATCCTCTTCACACTCACATTTTATCTCACTTACTTTAACGATTGCTTTAATAGCGGCATTATATTTTCCCTGAGAACACATTTCAAGAACGAGCTCTCTTGCTCTTGCAAGCTTTTCGGCATTATCCATAAGTGTCTGTTTTTTGGATTCCTGCTCTCTCCTTTTTTCCTCTTCCCTGCGTTCTCTTTCTTTTTCAAGACGCTCTCTTTCAGCTTCCTCTTCTCTTCTTTTTCTTTCTTCTTCTATTCTTTTCTTTCTTTCAAGTTCTTTTCTTCTTCTATCTTCCTCTTCTCTTCTTTTTTCGATCTCAAGCTCTCTCTGCCTTCTCTCTTCTTCAAGTTTGGCCCTGCGCTCCTCTTCTCTTCTTCTTCTTTCCTCTTCGGCTTGAGCAGCTTTTTCTTTTCTGGCGGATATCTCGTTATCTTCGTCTTCTTCGTAATCAGAATCTCTACTGTAGCTACGGCTTTTTCTGCTGTCCCTCTTTGCAGATTTTCTGCTGCCTGTTCCGGATTTTATTTCATCAAAAACAGACGATGTCGTTTTTCTGAGCTGTCTGTATATTTCTTTTTCATTGACTGAGTCGATGTAGTCATATGTCTTTGATGAATCATCAAGGATCTCTTCGTATTCAATGTTTATGAACACGAACCTGATGGTGATCTCTTCATCCTCATTCATACTTATGAGGGAAAGAAGTGCATACTGGAAATCTTCATCACTTGCGTTATCATACCAGCATTCCGTTTTCATTCCGCATTTTGAGAGTTTGACAAGCTTCCCTTTTGGAACTTCCTTATAGCTGACTGAATTAAATCTTGAACCCAGAATTGACTCAAGATAACGGACTATTTTGATCGCATCAGACTTTTCTATCTCCTTTGTAACCGGTCTCATAAAAAGAACTTTGTCTGCGTACAAAGGGAATATGAACATTGTCAATAAACTTAAAACTAAAATCCTTCTCAACTTCTTCCTCCTTTACAGAACACTGCCGCAAAAAATAATTCTCAAGCTATTTAACCTGTTTTTTATCGATTTTCAAGTTTTTATGTCAATTATTCTCTAACCTATTTATTATTATAGTTCTATGGTGTTTTTTCTGAGCAGAAGTATATGAAAAACCTGTCATTTCTGCTTTTCGTCACCCCCTTGCAGAAAAATGAGTTTCCCTTTGACATGAAACCTGTTGAATAAAGTGTATCACCGTGACTGTCGAAAGTAAAAGAACCGTCTGTAATGATCTTTTTACCTATCCTGAGCGATTCTTTGAGTTTTATTTTATCGTTTTCAACGGAATACAACAAAGAAACGGGCGCTTTCAGTAAATTTACGGGTGTCGTTCTTTTTTCGTCCGGAGCGGAAACTTCGTCCTCCAGTTTTTTTGCAATGTCAAACAGACCGCCTGAAGCGGCTTCTTCAACATTCTTTTCCTGTTCATGAATAACACCTGAAATATAAAGGATCGATCCGAAAACTGCTACAAGAACAAGAGAAAAGATCAGCTTCCTTCTTTTTTCTGCAATATACTGAATTTTGTCTTTTTCGAGCATGTCACTCTTCAAATATTTACCATATTTAAAATATACCAGCTCTGTAAACATATCAAGTTTTGACTACTGTAACATAAAAAGTATAATATCCGGAAGATTCTTTAAGGAGAATGCTGTATTGAGAAAATTTATCGCAATCACCTTTACAGTGCTGTTTTTAATTAATGTTTATGGCGAGTTATATGAAGTTAAAATCCAGTCGTCAAATCTTTGGGCAAAACACATTATAGCTCAGTTTGATATTCTAAGCGCCTCGCCGGGAAAAAATTCAGACATAATTTACATTCTTGACTCTACTCCTGAAGAGATAATGCTCCTGAACGGAAATACGGAAATAAAAGAGTTGCTCAGATCTATAACAATTCAAACGTCTTACTCCGATCTTGAGGGGATAAATAAAAGAATTGACCACGCTGTTGAGAGATCCGATGGAAACGCAATGGTTTTTGACATCGGACAATCCGTTGAAGGGCGGAAGATCAGGGCTGTGAGAATCTCAAAGAGCGGACAGACTGACGAAGATCTTCCTGAGGTCCTCTTTGTAGGCCTTCATCACGCAAGGGAATGGATAACTTCCGAAGTTACCATGGGGATACTTGAATTTCTTGTAGAGTATATGGATTCCAACCCTTTCGTATCTGATATTCTCCAAAATTCGGTCATCTGGTTTGTCCCGATGCTCAACCCTGACGGGTATCTTTTTTCATGGGAAGAAGCGAGAATGTGGCGACATAACAGGAGGGTTCACCCTGATGAATCCATCGGTGTCGACCTGAACAGAAACTATGATTCATCATGGATAAAAATTGATTATGTGCACGGTGAAGGACCTTTCAGTGAGCCGGAAACTCTGGCCGTGAAAAATCTTATTTTAAATGATTTCGAAGAACCCTTAGCAGACGGAATAAAATCTCTTGACGGCCTGATAACATACCATTCTTACGGTCAGATCATAATGTATCCTCCGGGTTCAACCGAAGAGCCCGCTGCAAAACATGAATATTACAAGGATCTTGCTGAAAAAATGGCTTATCTCGCCTTTTCAGAATGCGGAAGTGTCTATATTGTCATGCAGAATTCATCCCTTTATTTCACTTTCGGAGAAATGACAGAATGGTTCATGAACACTCACGACGGGAAACCTTCTTTCACTTTTGAATTGAGACCGCACATGGGCAGCGACTATTTTTTCATGCTTCCGGAAGATCAGATCATAGACACAGTCAAGGAAAATATTACTCCTGCTCTCTATTTTGTCAGACACATTGTCTCCGGAGATGCTGATCTGGTGATGGATATAGACAGGAATGGTGTAAATGATGTGCTGGAAAACACTTCTTTTGATTATAAGTGTGACCGGTCCGACCTTGAAATACCTGATGCTGTAAACGATAGCGAATCCAATGATCATTCGCTTGATATTCCTGATTCAGATAATTCGGACATGACCGACACAAACGGAACATATAATGAACAGAACGATACTGTTCCGGCAGAGGATAATGGATGTAATTTAACATTAATACAGGGGCATTAAATGAGTTTTTTCTCTCAGGTAAAAGGTTTTCAGAAAAACTACTGGATCGTAAATGTGATGGAGGTATTTGAGCGTCTTGCATTTTTTTCTGTGAGAGCTGTTCTTCCACTCTGGATGGTTGCAACCGCGGACCAGCACGGGCTTGGTCTTACTTTTACTGAAAAAGGTCTTATTTTCAGTGTCTGGGCGGCCTGTCAGAGCTTGATACCCATGTTCAGCGGTTCTTTCACCGACAATTTCGGCTATAAAAGAAGTCTCTATACAGCTTTTTCCCTTAACATTTTCGGATACATTCTCATGGCGAACGCCACGGGGTTCTGGACAATGATGATTGCGGGAATCACCGTCGGAACGGGAACAGCTATATTCAAGCCGCCGGTACAGGGAACCATAGCTTCTTCAGTAAATGAGGAAAACAGTTCTCTCGGATTCGGCATCTTCTACTGGATAGTAAATATCGGCGGATTCATAGCTCCTTTGATGGCAAGCGCTTTAAGGGGAAATAATACTGACGGGTATACCTGGCATTTTGTTTTTTATGCTGCGGCTGTTGCAACTGCAGTGAATTTTATTCCGACCATTTTCTTTTATAAGGAGCCGGCGGCAAAGACAGGAAGATCAGCAAAACAGGCCTTGCAAAACACCTTGACCGCTTTAAAAGACAAGGATTTCATGATATTTCTCATGATCTTCAGCGGGTTCTGGCTTATGTTCATGCAGTTGTGGGATCTTCTGCCGAATTTCATTGACCAGTGGATTGACAGCAGAGATCTCGCAAAACTTCTTCCTGCTTTTCTCACAGACCATGGAAGTGTGAAGGCCGAACAGATAATCAACATCAATGCTCTGTGCATTATTCTTTTCATGGTCCCCTGGAGCATCATTACCGGGAAATTTCCCCGTCTTGTTGCAATAACCGCAGGAATTTTCGTTACAACTTTTGCATTTCTCACTGCCGGACTTTTTATGGCAGGAACCATCACAGCGATCTGTATTGTTTTCTTCAGTTTCGGGGAGATGACCTGTTCACCGAAATTCAGTGAATATATCGGAGTAAACGCACCGGCTGATAAAAAAGCGCTTTACATGGGTCTTGCAAACATCCCTTTTGCGCTCGGCTGGATAGTTGGAAATATGGTTTCCGGTCCTCTTTACGACGCTTTTGCAAACAAACTTATTATCACAAGACAGTATCTGCTTGAGGTAAAAAGAGTTCCTCTTGATACACTGAAAGATATCGTTGAAAAATACAAGGGATCAAATCCTGACAAACTCCTTCCTGAAACCATTGAAAAAATGAATATCGAAACTTTTAACTTTTTTCCATATTTTCAGCAGATTATGGGTGTCGACCAGTATGAGGCGAACCATATTCTCTGGGAAGCGTATCACCCATGGAGAATATGGGTTATTCTTTCAACTTTCGGATTTATAACAATTATCTCGATGCTGGCATACAGCTTTAATAAAAGGAAAAATCGTTGAGAAACTGATTCTTGGAGAGTTTCATGAACAAAAAGATGCTTTTACTGCTGCTCATCGCTTTGATCTTTTCCGTTTCATGCAAAAAGGAGAAAAAACCGGTTTCCGATGATATTTCTGATGAAGATTTGCTTGTTTTCGATGAAGATACTGTTGATTCCGAAACTGTTCAGGACGAATCGGATCCTTTAATAGACGAAGAGGAATCTGATGATCTGTCCGATGAAGGTTTAACAGATTCAGACGAAGATATTTCCGATGAGGACACTTTCGTTCCTCTCAGGTTTTATGTCAATTTAAACGCAACCGGTGCAAATACCGGACTGTCATGGAAAGATGCTTTCGTAAAACTTCAGGATGCAATAGATCTGGCTGAAGAGGGTTATGAGATATGGGTTGCAAAAGGAACTTACAAACCGGACAGGGTGGTGAGAGAAATTACTCCCGTTTCCAATCCCGGCGATGAAGGATATGAGCGGTTCTTCCATTTCTCGTTGAAAGACAAGGTTGCTGTTCTGGGTGGTTTTACAGCCGGTGAAACAGAAAAGGATCAAAGAGATCCGGCAGAGAATGAAACAATACTCAGTGGCGACATTGATGAAATTGCAGGACTGAGCAGCGGTGATGCATACAATGTCATGCTTAACATCAATATTTATGAAGATACTGTGCTTGACGGTTTCACGATAACGGGCGGCAATGCCGATTATTCTCTTTCTCCGGGGGTCGATCTTTACCCGAATCAGGGTGGCGGCATAAACAACAGAAGCACCGCAAATCCCACGATAAGAAATTGCATTTTCAAAGGAAATTATGCTCTTATTGCAGGCGGAGCAATGGCAAACCTCAAAAGCCATCCGCAGATATATGACTCAGTCTTTGAAGAAAACAATTCCGCAAGAGGCGGTGCGTTGAGCAATGACATTTCAAGTCCTTATGTCCAGAACACCGTATTCAGGAACAACTCTGCACCTGACGGTTATGGCGGAGCTGTTTTCAACAAGGGAAAAAGCAGGGGCTTTTTCATTGACTGCCGTTTTACAGACAATTCTGCAAATGACGGCGGAGCAATGAATAATACCGTTGATTCAGGAGTAACGGTTACCGGAGGAATTTTCTCAGGCAATGAGGCACATAACGGAGGAGCGGTTTCAAACTCTCAGAGCAGCCCTTACTTCAGTGACTCGATCTTTGAGAACAATACTGCAAGTGTCGGCGGCGGAGCAATTGAGAATTTCAGCGATGCAAGCCCGAAGATCGTCAACTGCATTTTCAAAAACAATTCAGCAACCGGCATAAGTGACGGTGGAGCAATGTTGACAAACACAGGTACTCCGATCGTGGTCAGCTCTCTATTTTACCAAAATACGGCTTACAACGGAGGAGCTGTGGCAAACACCGGTTCATCGGGACATTTCATAGCCAATACTTTTGTGAATAATTCTGCGACCGGTCAGTTCGGATACGGCGGAGGGATGTATAACCAGATAAATTCTAATCCAATGATCACCAACTGTATTTTTTATTTTAATTCGTCTGAAAACGAGGGAAATGAAATATTCAACAATTCTTCAGATCCTGTTATTACCAACAGTGACATACAGAACAGTTTCTTTGATACAGTATGGGACGATTCTCTCGGTGTCGATGCCGGCGGAAATTTTGAAACTGATCCATTGTTCACAGATATGCTGTATTTAGATTTCTCACTCAAAAGTCCTTCACCCTGCATTGATAAAGGGACGAACGCACCGTTTGAGACAGGCGGAATGGCAGTAAGTTTTTCTGAGGATCTTGACGGAAACGAAAGGATCTCAAACGGCATTGCCGATGTCGGAGCTTATGAGTACCAGAAATTATAAATCCCCTGATTCCTTAATAAAACCTTCAAAAAAATTTCTTGCGTTTATGCCGAGACTTCTATTTTTGTAACCACCTTCCTGAATAACTACGGTCGGAAGTTTAAGAGACCCGATCATTTTTCCGTTATTAAAGAAATCTGACGCATTAAGCTGCCATGAACCGGTGGGATCTCCTTTTGCTGTGTCAAAACCAAGAAGTAGAACAAAATATGAGGGTTTAAAATTTTTGATCTTTATCAATGCGCTGGTAAGTGTTGCCAGATATCTGTCTCCGTAAATATTCTTTTCCAGAGGGTAATTAAAATTGAATCCTGTTCCGGCCCCCTCCCCTTTTTCATTGGCAAATCCCGAAAAGTAGGGATATGAAAATGACGGGTGTCCATGGATAGAAACAGTCAGCACATCATTTCTTTTGTAAAATATCTCCTGCTGTCCGTTCCCGTGATGATAGTCAATGTCAAGAATTGCAACTTTTCCAAATCCGCTCAGATAGTTTGCCGCAATTGCACCGTTGTTGAGATAACAGAATCCGCCGAACACTTTTGATTCAGCATGGTGTCCCGGAGGCCGAAGAAGTGCATATGCACATTTTTGACCGTTCAGCACGATTCTTGCCGCAGTAAGAGCACAGTTGACACCGTTCCTTGCTGCAAGCCATGCATTTTTATTCAGCGGAGTAAATGTGTCAATGCAGAAATAACCGGCACTTACATCGAGCTCCTCAGGTGGTTTATCAGCGTTTCTTACTGGAAAAACATAAGGATAGACTGACTTCTCATTTCCAATTTCCATGCACACTTTTTTCAGAAAATTTATCAGCCGGCTGTCATGGACATCTTTTATGAAATGTTCCGGAAATTCTTCGATCTGGAATTTCTCAAAAAGAGTAGTTTTTTCTAACTCTGACAGGATCGATCTTATCCTCACAGGGCTTTCAACATAACCTCTTTCCCTTATGTGATGAATGTCGTGTCTGTCATTTATTAAAAGAGCTATTTTGGAAACATTCTCAATCAAAACAGCAGGTTTCGGCTTTTTAATGTATCTGGGGGGGCGAAGCTTTACCGGATCATCTTTAAAGGAATTTACAACAAGTGAAATATACTCTTGTGAACAGAGATCCCCGTATTTTCTTTTAAGTATCGCTCTGACTATTTTTTTTGCCATCCTTTTTCCGAGAGTTTTTCCTTTTATAAGTCCGTCAAACATCAGATAAGGGGGGGGAATCATCTTCTTCGCTCAAAGGTGTTTCATATTTAGTGTCTGCTATGGGAAACGCTCCGAATCTCTCATAAAATCTAAGCCGGGACGCATTTTCCTTCAATTTCGAACAATCTTTGCAAAGTACCGGATCATCGGGAAGACATTCAAAAAATATTCCACGGCTTTCAAGTTTGAGTGCCTCTTCTCTGACCCTTTCATAAATTGCACTTCCAAGTCCGCTTGGAGCGGTTACATCTGTCGCAATGAAATCAAGGAAACAGAAATTCAGCGTTTTATCGGTCATCAACACCGCAAAACCCTTAACATTTCCGGAAACATCATCAGCAACAAAAAGAATGGTTTTAAACCTGTATTTCACAGGGTTGTTGAGCTGATACGGTAGTGCATCGATCTTTTCTTTCTCAAGATCAGTGAATCTTTCAAAAAGAAGTTTCTGAACCTGCTCGACAGCTCTTTTCTCAAGCGGGAAAAGGGGGTCATGAATTTTTCTGATCCGGAGCATTGTTTCACCTCAGATGAAATGTACATACTGATTATATTGCAGCTGTAGAAAAAGAGTATTTTTTGGACAAACAAAGTTCGTTTTCTTGTAAAACTGCTATTTTTATCTATTCTTGTTGAGGCAAGTGCTTAATTTTTTTAAAGAGGTGTCAATGAGCGTTATCAACAGAAACAGTTTTTTCGTGAAAGAGCATGTGGGTATGTTCAAGGCGGCAAACAACTATGACATTCTGGACCCTGAAACTCAGGAAGTGATCATGGAATGCCGCGAGGAAACACTCGGGATGTTCACCAAGATGTTCCGTTTCACCGATTATAAACGGATGACTCCGTTTGACATTACGATCAGAACTCCTGACGGGAAACAGGTTGTGAGAGTATCCCGCGGGATTTCAGTTTTTCTTTCAGATGTTTCGGTTTTTGATGAAAACGACAATAAAATCGGTGGGTTCAAACAGAAACTGTTCAGCATCGGCGGAAAATTTAATGTTCTTGACAATAGCGAAAGGCAGGTGTGTCAGCTCAGAGGAAAATGGACAAGCTGGGATTTCAAATTTGTTGACGGAAATAACGAATATGCCCGTGTTTCAAAAGAATGGGCCGGCTTTGCCAAAGAAATGTTCACAACAGCAGATAACTATATGCTCACCATCAGCGAAAATGTTCCACCCGATTCAGATATCAGAAAACTCATTCTTGCAGCAGTCATGTGCATTGATATGGTTTTAAAAGAATAGTTCGGTCTTGGGAAGGTTATAAATGTAAAGTCCCGGGTCTTCAAATAAATAAATTGCCCTTTCTGATTTGTAACGGACTTGATTATTCAATTCTTTATTTTTTATTTCGACATGATTTAGCAGGTTCTTTTCATCTTCAACTATAAAAGCTTTTTCATATTCGAGTATCCAGTCATTCCAAAAAGAAATCCTCGAATACGGTGGAATTTTTGTAATTTTTGTATTTTCTTTTTTCCCTCCCGTAACAACCAGAGAGCTGTCAGATGAAACCTTAATAACAGCTTCACCTGAAAAAGAAGTGCCTAAATATCTTAAATCCCCTTCTTTTTCAAGAAGTCTTATTCCGGCGAAAATCTTTTTATCAACAGGAATGGAAAAAAGAACTCCGTCATAATCACATATAAGATCCTTTCCAATTATTGAAAAGCAATTGAATTCTGAATCTTTATTGTAGTAATATAGCGGCTCTGAAACTATGATCAGACCGCTCTTGGCCAAATATACACTTTTCAGCGCAACACTCGAAGCACCTTTTATTTTAGCGGAATAAATCGTAAAAGTTTCATTACTTGCAATTTTTTTTACTGATGAATAGCCGCTGTCAAATAACTCGGCAAAGAGAGGTTTTTTTGAAAGATCACCATCTGGGAAAAAAAGAACATTGGCTACTGATGTTTCATTATCACCTATAGTTTCAAGCAGTTGAATGTTGCTGCCTGACATTGACACATCAGACACCTGTCCTTTGCTTTCATATACGAAACTGCTTACAATTTTTCCTTTTTTGAGTGCTGTTATTTCAAAAACATGTTCACTTTTAGTGCTACAAACAATTAAAAAGTCTTCAATAAAGCCAAGAATGTATCCTGACACACCAGTATCAATCGCTTTTTCATGCAAGCTGTTAAAATAATATTTCCCGAGATAGTGCCCGCCAAAAGAATCAGAATGAGCTTTCAGTTCCGGATCATATATTTGATATCCGATACCCTGCGTATAATGTGTGATTTTAATATCGTGATCTATTGTGCCTTTCGAAGTCCCGTCAGTTGTCCAAAGTGAATACACTCCACATGTGTCTGAAACTCCGAAAAAAGCAAAGTTTCCGAAACGGAGTTTATAATCATATGTTCCGGGAAAAGGAAAATTTCCAAACTTGCAGTTTTCTTTGGATGTTATTGTTTTTTTCTTTCCTGTAGTAATATCAAAGCTGTTAATAAAATGGGTCTTGTCATCGGCTATATCAAATATAACTTCGTTTTCTGATGCTGATATCAATTTCAAATTCCAGACATTTGTAATCATATTTCTCATTTTTGTTCCTGATTTAGTGCCGTCAGTCTCAAACATTTGCCAATAACGACCGGTTGACACCGTGAAAAAATCTTTTCCATTTAAGGATATTGCATTTTTAAAATAGCCCTGCACATTTTTTATCAAAAAAGCGGGGGCGACACTTTCAATTGATGCGTTGCTTTTAACTAGGAAAGTGCTGACATTCAACTCTGCTCCAAATAAATTGAAAACCGCAGAATCATTGAAAAATCCACTGAAAACAATTTGTTCATCAGGATTACATATCTTATCCGGAATAAGAATTGAATCATCTGCAGTATTGAGGACTCTCAGGCATTTTTGAGGTTTTGAAATATTTTCATCATAGTATTTAAAGAAAAAAACGACTCCTTCGTTTGTATGAATATCTGTAACTCCGGTATTTAAAGATGTGGATTTATCCGTTCCATCAGGAAAGAATATTCGCAAAACCGTTGAAGTTTCACAATTGCCTACTGTATAAAAAACCTCTTCTCCCGGAATTCTATTAATTGAAACATTTTCCGGATTTTCACAATCTGACCAAGTTGTTTTTTCACAGGTTTGAATATCTATCGAATTTAAAGTTTTTTCATATTTATAAAATATTTTATTATCGGCAAAAACGATCGTCCCGTCATGGTTCTTAATTTCATCTGGACATATTTCACTTGCTGATAAAGCCGGAATGGTGATTCCAAACATTTTTTCACTTATAAAATCATAAGCGACACACTCTTTTTCTGAGCAAGTTGTCCCCATCCACCAAGATTCAGGCAATTCAACTGGAATTATTTCTTTTGAAACCGAATCATAATAATAAATGAAACCTGTCTGCATTTGCTCATCATAAGTTTGAAGTAAAATATTATCATTCTTGAACACATGCCTAATTACTTTAAAATTGAGGTTATCTTCCGATTCATTTGAAATCTCAATTTTTGTAGTATTTTGAATTGTACCATCTGTTTTGAAAATCATGCCATCTTGAGAAAGATAATAAAGAAAATTATCAACAGGAAAAAAATGACCTGAAAAGTCACCTAAAAAACTGCCCAGCAACTCAATCTTGTCCGATTCAATATTAAAAGAGAAAAGCTCGTTGTCCCGAAAAAAAACTGCATATTCATCTTTTGACCAGATCGGATTAAAAATCAATGGTTCATCAAAAGACTCAGCAAATTGAAACGGATTGGGGATCTGAATATGAGTTTTCTGCGTAATTCTGTTCTCACCGTCTGAACATTCAACCGCTATAAAGCATCTGCCTGAAGGGATTTTCTCATTAATCGGTGTAAAAACATAAGTGTCTGAATTAATTGTTCCTTTACATGTGTCATCTTTAGAAACAGCAATGACAGTTTCGGTTTTCTTCCCAGATTCACATCTGATAAAATAACTGAATTTTTCATCCCATCTTGTGATTCCATGAGGTCTTGTTTTAAAAGATAAGCCACTGAATTCATTGTAAGAATCATCAATATCTGCATCAGATTCATTGGAGTCATCAGCTTCAATTTCAGAAATTTCATCAGCATCGGCAATGTTATCATGATCTGAAACCAGGTCGGTGTCTTTGTCATTCAGATCGTGCGATGGACTGTTGCATGAAAAGAATATTATTAAAAGCATTGAACTTGTTATGGTAACAATAATCTTTTTCATTTTCCTCTCAATATCATTAGCCACTTTTTCTTAAACGGAATTATCAGAAAAAAGTTGTAAAAACTCTATTTCTCTTCGGC
>JAGOEX010000308.1 GCA_017997475.1 bacterium | reverse complement strand
GTTCTTTCACTGTAATACATTTGTTTTTCTTCAGCAACGGTGTATTCAAAAGCTTTTGAAAGAAGCCCTTGAAGTTCTTTGAGAAAAGGATACCGTGGATTCCATGTATATAATTTTGTTCGACCTTTCATTCTGCTGACAAGAATTCCCGCATCCTCAAATTTTGCAAGCTGTTTGTTTACCGGATCAAATGCAACATTGAAAAGCCGGTTGATCTGACGGGCATATCCTTCACCATAAACAAACATGAACATCAGTATTTTCTCAGCAGTATATCCGCCAAAAAGTTTAGCAAGCATTATGACCTCCAATATAGTTCACATGACCTATTTTAAAGATCATGCGGTTTTTGTCAAATTATATTATTTCCTGATTAAATCCGAGGATTTCTTCAACCCATTTGAAATATTTCTGCCATGGAACTGCCGATACATTTGCTGTCAGAGGTTTTGTCTGAGGAATATTGCAGACGACAAAAGAATCACCGGTTTTTTCTTTAAAAAGTGTTATGAATTTCTCAATTGATTCAGCATGTTTTGCAGTCGGAGTCTGGGTTTTCTTGATTTCTACTGCATGATATTTTCCGGCAGTCTCAATAATAAGGTCAATTTCCATTCCGTCATTTGACCGCCAGAAATAAAGCTGCGCATTTGCTGAACTGTTTTTAATGATCTTCAATGTTTCAACGACTATAAATCCTTCAAAAAAAGCACCCCCCATTGCTCCGTTGAACAGTGATTCGGAACTTCCCTGTTTTGTTAAATAAGCCGGAATTGCAGAATCAATAAAATAAAGTTTCGGGGTTTTCACTAGCCGTTTTCCAATATTCACATGAAACGGTCTGAGAAGATATATGATGAATGATGCCTCAAGTATTGATATCCATCTTTTTATTGTCGGTTGGGCAGCACCACAGTCTCTTGAAATTCCTGCGACATTAAGTTCCTGAGAGTGATTTGCCGCAACCAGTCCGATAAAAGTCTGAAAAAGTGAAAGGTCTGCAACATTTATCAACTGTCTCACATCCCTTTCGATATAAGTTCTGATGTAAGAAGCGAGCCAAATCTCTCTTATTTCGGGCTTCAAAACAACTTCCGGATATGCTCCATTCCAGAGAATTTTGTCAATTTCTAAATTTTTTCCGGCAGAAGACAACTCATTCTGGCTGAATGGAAACAGGCTGAGTATGGCAATCCTTCCGGCAAGAGAATCACTTATTTCTTTCATCATGTTAAACTGCTGAGAACCGGTTAACAGCCATTTTCCACAAACTTCCCTGTTTTGATCAATATCCATCTTTAAATATGAAAAAAGTTCCGGAACATATTGAATTTCATCAAGAATTATCTGCCGTGACGAAAATTTTGCAATGAACCCGTTTGGATCATTTTTCGCAAAATCCTGCATTACAGGATCATCAAAAGTGACATATTCCGCTTCAGGGAAAGTGTATTTAAGAAAAGTCGTTTTACCTGACTGCCTCGGACCGGTCACAATAACCGCAGGAAACAGCCCCGACACCTTTTTTAAAAATGCTCCCAAATCCCTCTTTACGATCATGATCAACCCCTCAAAAAAATTCTCTGACAAATCTAACATCCAATGTTATAATTGTCAAGTATTTAGATTCATTGCTTTATATTCATGTTTTTTGAAGTTTTATGACCTGAAACATAGGTTATCTGACATCTTTTAAAGATCATGCGGTTCTTGTCAAATTAATCTGTTTGTAAATTGTTTTTTTCTAATACCAATATATTTGACAAAGCAACATCTAAATAGTAGATAGAGGTGTGTTTTTTGCAGGCGAAAAAGATGACAGTTTCCAAAGTTACTCATAACGGTATAGTGATAAGTGTGGACGGCGTTAAAGCATCTGTGAAGATCGAAGTGCAGAGTGCATGCTCGGGATGTCACGCAAAAGGGTTCTGTTCTGCGGCCGATATGGCTGAAAAGATTATAGAAACTGTTTCTGAAGAATCTGTTGAACCTGGCGAGAGTGTGATCGTTGAAATGGATCAGCGGCTCGGTTTCAAAGCGGTAATGTTCGCATTTTTAATTCCTTTCATCCTTCTTGTTGCAACTCTTTTTGCCGCATGGAACATTTCAGGGTCTGAATCTGTTGCGGCATTTTCATCGATCGGGATTCTGGTCCCCTATTATCTCGGATTAGTGGTATTTAAGACATATTTTAAAAAGAATTTTGTTTTTACCTGTAGAAAGATTAGTAATATCAGCCAGTGAGGTGAATTGTGGACGGAATTATTCTCTATTCTGTGATCTCGCTCGGAACAGTAGCGGCGGTTTCAGCCATCGTCCTTTTTGTTATCGCAAAAAAGTTCAAGGTTGAAGAAGATCCGAGGATCGATGTTATCGCTGAACTTCTTCCCGGTGCTAACTGCGGCGGATGCGGGTATCCCGGATGTCGCGGATTTGCAGAAGCACTCGTGAAGGCAGCGGACAAAGGAAGTATTGCAGGTCTGAACTGTGCCCCTGCCGGAGGCGAACAGATGGCAAAAATAGGAAAAGCACTCGGACTTGAAGTGACTGCTCTGGAACCGACAGTTGCCGTTCTTCTTTGCGGCGGAACACACGAAAAGGCCTCTAAGAAAACAGATTATGATGGACCTTCAAAGTGTTCGATAGCACACACTGTTTCATGCGGAGACAAGGGCTGTCCCCATGGATGTCTGGGTCTTCGTGACTGTGTTACGG
>JAGOEX010000067.1 GCA_017997475.1 bacterium | reverse complement strand
TATTATATTTGGGAGAAAGATGGTGAATGTTGTCTTCCGCTATATCCTTTGTGTAAACCAATGATGTCTGAAAGAGTTTCATCGTCAGTTCCGGCATAATTCTCTGCCCGATATTAAAAATTGTTTCTATTGGAAAAACTTCTTTATTTAAAACAAAAAGGTCGTAGTAATCTCTGAATTTTGCACGGAGAAACAGTGTGTTAACTTTCATCCCTGTGAGTGTCTCGACAGGCACAGTATAAAGATTTTCTCTAATAAGTTCACGGTCTTTTAAAACATCCCAGCCCTGAGCAAAAAAAGTCAGTTTAACATTTCCGGCAATGACATTTATCTGTTTATCGCTTGCGCTCAGAATGGAAAAAGGTGTTTCTAACATTTTCAGCGTGGTAAAAACATTTTCCTTATCAAGTGATCTGTTCCATGTGAAAAGATCAATGTCCTCGCTTAGCCGGTGCTGAAGACGGATTGCAAGTGCCGACCCGCCGACAAAAGAGAAATCGTTAAGCAGCTCAAACTTTGAAAGTTTAAGAAGAAGTTTTTCAGTTGACGGTGACAGCCCTTTTAATTCTTTCATATCTTGTCTCAAACGGTTTGTTTTTTTCTATATTTTTAAGGAAAAACATAAGTAGATAGAAATTTGTTTTTTCAAATCTTTCATCATTACTCATCGTTTCCAGCCATACCCGGCTTATTTCACCTTCTCTATATATTTTAAAAAGATTAATAATATCAACAACATCTCCAAATTTCAGAGTGTGTTCAATAACTATTTCGTCCGGAATATCCGTTTTTGTTGAATAACTCCAGAAAATGTGTTTTGTTTCAAGCTGTTTTATAAAATCAGATTTATTCATAAACCCTCCGAAAATCAGGTAATTATAGTCCAAATCAATTTTATCTGCAAGGATTTAAATGTTTTAATATCCGGCTACATCCTTCTTCCGAAATGGAGCTTATTCGAAAGGATGTCGAAGAAACTTCTGTCGGGATTTGAGACAACCTGAAGTTTTCTTGAACTCTTTTTGATCGCTATCTCATCATTTTCAAAAATATCCACACTGCTTTTTCCGTCGCAGAGCAGCGCCGCTTTTCCGCAATCTTTCAAATGGACTTTTATCGTTCCATCCGCCGGAAGAACTATTGGTCTGTGTGTCAAAGCATGCGGAGCAATTGCGTTAATGACAAATGAGTTCTCTGTCGGATATATGATAGGACCGGAACAGGAAAGATTATATGCCGTTGAACCAGTCGGAGTCGAGATTATCACCCCGTCACCCCTATACTCAGGAAGCTTTTCATCATTATAATCAATACCGAAACAGATCATGCCCGAGCTCGTCTCCCTGTGAATTATCGATTCATTCAAAGCTGTATAATTAAAAATATCATCACCACCTCTGGCGACCGCGACATCTATCATCATTCTTGTGTTCACCGTGAAATCACCGGTAAAAAGCTTTTCGATCATCTGTAACTCATCCGGATTTATTTCGGTAAGAAAACCCATGTGACCGATGTTTATCCCCGCCACAGGAACATCATAAAGAAACGCTATGCGGGCCGCATCAAGGAAAGTGCCATCCCCTCCGCCGGAAATAACAAGATCGGCCTTCTGATCCTCATCCCCTGCCTCAACAACTGACACTTCATGTAACTTACCGTACTCTAAGAACAAATTCATAAGCGATCGCTGCTCTTCAATTCTTTTTCCGTCTTTCCGGAAACAGACAAGAATATTGTTAATTTTTCTCAAGGTCACCTCTTTTAAAAGTATATTTCAAGCCGCATCTGGGGCAATCCACTGATATTTCATCTCCGTTTTCAAAAAGATAGTCAATATCCTCTTTCGATATTACTGAAAATAATGAACTCATTCTCTGAGCATCGCAACCACATTTGAATTCGTAAAAATACTTATCAGCTTTTTCAGATAATTCGACCGTTTTTTCAAGGTCTGCCGGAATAAGATCAAGAAGTTTTTCTCTGCTCTCTTCATCACTTTCTAAAAATGAAACAACAAAAAAACCGGAATTTCCTTCAAAAACCCTGAAAAGACCACCTCCATGAACTTCAAAATACCTGTCAATGAGCATATTTACGATCATATCGTTTTCAGGTTCGTCTAAACAGTCCACCATGCTGACAGAATTTATATCAGATGACACTGAAGCTTTCTGTACAGCAAGTCTGGGACTCTTGTCATACTCCTTCGGCATCCATTTGTGAGAGCGAGCCACGAATGTTTTTGAGCCGACATCGAAAACACAGAAATGCTTTCTTTTTGAGATAGGAAGAGAGACATTACAGCTGAAAATGGTGTCCCGCGGAAGAAATCTTGTGAAAGCACAACAGAAAGCCAGAAGTTTTTTCATCTCTTCAAAACCCTCTTTCGAAACATCTTCCACGCCGTTTTCAATATAAAAATCAAGATAGTGGCTCATTATATCTATCTTTGAACAGACAGAGATTACAAGCCCGCGATCTTTAATGCGGTATACTGAAAGGTCAGGGTGGGTCATGAATATTACCGTTTTCTGAGGACTATGTTCACTTCACGGTTTTTTTCAGTCGGGGTGAACTCCATTCCCCCTATGAGATCGTCTTTCCTGAATTCGATTATATAGTTTTTGCCCTGCTCCAGCATAAGTGTTGCGGGAGTCTGCTTGCCGGTATCTTCACCATTGAGATAGATCTCTGCTTCGGGCGGTTGGGAAAATATTGAAACTGCTTCAAATTCGATATCGGGCGTTATGAAAAGATACCCTATCACTGCCGCAAGGATCAAAGCGAACACCAGACCTGCCGCAAATATCTTGCCTGTAGAAGGAAGGATCCCTTCCTTTTTCCTCAATTCATCCTCTTCCTGCTTCTGAACCCTTACTTTTTCTTTCATGTCGAGCTCTTCGAGTTCACCGATATCTTTGAAAAGTTCTTCCATGAGGTATTCAGTCTGTGCTCTTTCGATCACCTTTGTCATTTTAATGAAATGCGACGGAAACATTTTCTTCAGGAGTGACTGCAATGACTCAGTATTAGGATCAAACTCAAGTGAATTGTAGACAGCAAGAAGGTCTTCTCTCATATCAAGTGCGGTTGCATACCTGTTCTTCTGGTTCTTTTCAAGCGCTTTCATTACAATATCTGCAAGCCGCGGATCTATTTCCGGCACAACTTCTTTAATATGGGGAATATCTTCATTAAGGATAGCGTTCAGGATCGTTGCATCGTTTTCAAGATGCTTATAAAGCGGTTGTCCTGTAAGCATTTCGTAAAGAATTATGCCGACAGAGAAAATATCACTTCTTCTATCCACCTGCCCTTCTCTGCACTGCTCCGGAGAGAGATATCCGTAAGTACCCTGGATGCTGACCAGACTTCCCTTTGCTTTTTTTGTGTAGTTTGCATTGGCTATTCCGAAATCAACGACTTTTATTTTTCCGTCATAAGATATCAGAATGTTATTCGGGTTCATGTCAAGATGGACAACATTCAGAAAAATACCGTTCTTATCTTTTGTATTGTGTGCATGATCAAGACCGCTCAGAACACCGAGAAGTATCTCTATTACAAGGTTCAGCGGCATTTTAGAACCTTTCTGGGCGAGTTTGTTCAGAATTGAACCTAGGTTCTGCCCGAACACATATTCCATAGCTATGAAATACTGCTCCTCATACTTCCCGAAATCATATATCCTCACTATATTTTCATGATTGATGTTGCATATTATCCTGGCTTCAGCAAGAAACATTTTAATAAGTGCGTTATTGCTGCTGTACTGTTTCAAAACCTTTTTTATTGCTATCGGCATCGAATTGACAGGAGAATTAATATGTTTTGCAAGAAATATTTCCGCCATTCCACCTGTAGCTATCTTTGAAACAAGCTGATAATTATCAAATATTTCAAGCATTAAACTTCACCCTCAATCTTTGGATCTGAATCATTTTTCATTAATCTGTTTTTGGCTTTGAGAAAATCACTGACTACTTTTTCAGTATTTTCGCGGTTTAATTTTATCGCCCTGCAGTAGTTCTTTAAAAAACCTCTGACATAAATGTCCGCATGAAGCTGTGAATAATTGTCATTCTCAATGGCTGTAATGATAAAATGTGATATTTTTGTGCTCGTGACTATTGATTTCACTGAAATACCCGATTCTTCTCTAATTTTTTTGAGAACCGAACCTATAATATTTTCATTTCTAAACTTTTCAAATATCTTATTAACATCAACAAAATCAAGCTCTTCTACATTCTCACCCGTTCTTTCAGCTTCCCTTCCGAAAACATCCTTCTTAACAAGTTTGGTGGTCCCTTTCTTGCTTCTGTAGTATTTCTTAACGATTTCACTCAACAGAAAGATATCAGGAAAAGAATCTTCAACGGAATTGAGATGCTGCTCGATCTCCATATCATATTCCTTCCTTATTTCGTGATCGCTCAGCTGTTTATAAACTGATTCCAGCAATGAATTGAAAACATAAAGCTGTTCATCATCAAAGACAGCCCTGAGAACAGGATTGTCAATATTGAGAACCTTTTTAAGTTTTTCATACTGATTGTTTATATCAAGCGTACTGCATCCCCTGTCAAGACCGAGCATTTCATAATATGTAAAAGGACTCAGCCGGTTTTTCTTCTTCTGATCGACCCCCTTTTTCTGGAAAAGCTGCTGTGACATATTGCTTGCAATATCATCAAGGGCATCAACAAATTCACCGTTTTTCTCAAGCGTTACAACGGGCTTCATAGTTGCTATTGAAGTTGTTACCACATCTGAGTAAGACAATTCTCCGATGAAATCCGCTTCAATGCCGAAACTTGATCTTATTATGAACTGATAAAGTGAAGCAAGCTCTTTTTCAGAGGAACTTCTTATTGCATTATAAACGATACCTATCTTGAGACCGTTAATGACTTCAGCCACCTGAGCGGCGTTTTTCGGAGCAACTGAAGAGGTCATTAAAAGAAGATTCCTGAAAGTGAACAACATGTCCTTTCTTGTTCTTTTCAAATTCTGAACAGTGTATGAAAGATCATATTTAAGTTCCAGGTTCCTGAAACGGTAATTTACCAGTTCCTTGAAAAAGTAATTGCTCTTCTCAATTGAAACATGGTCAGACGACATGAACATTATTGAATAATCAACCATTCCTATGGTGTCAAGAAGGTCGTGATCAATCCTTGACCCCATATCTATAAAAAGAAAATCGAACTGACTCTGACGGAGTTCCGTCTGCCACCTTACAAGATGATCTGACACTTTCAAACTGCCGACAGCGCCTTTCAAGTTGCTGAAAAAACTAAGGTTCTGATAATCACTTGTTATCAGAGGGAGAACGGAGAAATGCTCCGACACATCTTCTGAAACTGCATACGAAGGGAGATTCAGATATGTGTGAAGTGTCCCCCCGTTGAGGGCAGCGTCCATTAAAAGGACCTTCTTCCCTTTCTGTGCAAGATAAATTGCGAGATTGGCAGTTATAACAGAAGTTCCGGCACCCCCTTTTGGGGAAAATGTAACAACTACTTTTACCATTGGTTCTCCGTCAATAACTCTTCAAACTCAAATATTTATAACCCTTTTTTTCCAGTTCTGCAAATTCTTTGTTATTCATCTTTAATATCAAGTTCCTTTAATACAGCCGACACTTTTTCAAATTCCGGAAATCTTAAGGAAATATTTCTGAGAAGTTCATATCCCTGCTTAAAATTTGAACACTCTATCGCAGACAGCGCAATATTATATAACAAAGGCGGTGTGTCACTGCCGAGTACATTGCTGTATAACTCATGAAACTTATCAAGATCAACAGACCGGGGATCTTCACTTTTCTGTCCAAGAAGTGCCAGATATCTCTGAAAATCAGAGCCGGGATCCTGTTTACACTCCTCAATGCTCAGCAGATCTCCTTCATTCAGACGGTGTCCCATTCTTTTCAGATAGTAAACGGAAGCTTTGCTAACAAGACAGTCGGGGCCTTTCACGGCACTGGCAAACTTATAAACCGCTCCGTCAGGATCATTTTTGAGGTAGTACCATTCTCCTTCAATAAAATCCATTTTCTGGGCAGTTGCCTTATCAAGTCCCCGTCTTTTCATTTTAACTGAACATTCCCGGGTTTTATTCCAGTCAAATAACCAGCTTTCCTCAAGATCGACCTTTTTACATTCCATCTGATCTGCATTTTTAACGGCTGCCATTTTTGAATTACAGGAACAGAAAAAAACAAAACAGAGACAACTTATCAGGAAAACTGAAGAAATGTTAACTATCTTCATTGAACAATCCCGAAATCGCTTCTTGCGTTATATCCTTTTTGAGCACTTTCTTTTCTGTAACAAGAGCCGTTACAAGCGACACGGGAACGACATCAAATCCGAGATGAAGCCCTTTTGAAAGTTCCGGTGCTATCCTTTTTCCGTTAAACACCAGCAGCTCTTCATCGTTTCTCTCCTCTATTACAATGAAATGTCCGTCAGGAATGTTCCTGTCGAAAGTCTCAAGGGGCATTGCCGCTAAAAATGGAATTCCATGATGATGTGCATTAACAGCAAGAGAGTATGTTCCAATCTTGTTGGCAAGATCTCCGTTTGCCGCGACTCTGTCAGCACCCGTAATAACAGCATCGATTTTCTTTTCGTGCATCAGCCATGCGGCCGTACTGTCGGTAATCACAGTATGCGGAATGTTCTCGGAAACCATTTCAAAAGCAGTAAGCCGCGAACCTTGAAGATACGGTCTTGTTTCATCGACCCAGACATGCTCTATAAGATTCCTTCTGTTCAACGACCTGATCACACCCAGAGCAGTTCCATATCCGCATGTAGCAAGAGCGCCTGCGTTGCAGTGAGTGAGAATCCTCAGTTTTTTTCCGTTAAAAAGAGATTCGAGAAAAACTGCTCCGTTCTCGCCCATTTTAAAATTTCTCTCTTCATCCCTTTTATGAACAAATTCCGAAAAGCTCCTGAAAAGATTATACAATTCTTTCCCCTGAAGGTGTGAGTTCCTTTCATAAGTATCTTTTATTTCTTCAAGAACATTTTTCAAGTTCACTGCCGTAGGTCTTGTTTCAAGAAGCATTTTTAAAAGAGCGTTAAAGGCATCTTTGGGGATCGAAGCATCATTAAAATAAAGAGCAACAGCCGCAGAGCCCGCCGCACCGATAAGCGGGGCACCCCTTAAATTCATGTTTCTTATCGTTTCCGCGACATTTTCCGGAGAACTGCATTCAATGTACTTTATATTTTCAGGAAGAAGCAACTGGTCCAGAACATAATATTTATCATCCTTCCAGAAAGACGGAAGTGTTTTAGCGGGAACATCTTTAAGCGACACGATCTGTTCCGGAGCTCTTTTCATTCTTTATTATTGTGATCCTGTATATCTTTTTCATACCGAGTCCTTCAGGATCTTCTTTGGATGAACGCATGAAAACAAATATTGCGGCAACTATTGCGGCAATGACAACTAAAGCCCCCGCACCGACAGCCACATAGAAAGACCATTTTGAACCGACCTTTTTGACCTGTGTGATTTCTGTGATCTCTTCATCACGGACACTTTTAATTTTGTTGCCCTTAATGTCTTTTCTCAGCTTTTCCTTTCTTGCCTCTTCAGCAATTATCTGATAAGGAACCGGATCATATTCAGCCCCTTTTTCAATAAATTCAAAAATGAAATCACCTACTTTCACTTCATCACCATGCCTCATATCAACAGAGTCGATCTCCATGTCATTAACCACAAGCGAATATCTTCCCTTGTAATCACCCTTTACAAGAAGATACATATTTCCATCAAAGATGAGTTTTGAATGCATTGCCGGTATTTCCGGACCGTAAAGATAGACATCGGCACTCACATGAGATCCGATTACGGTTTCCGCGCCCTTCAATGGGAATGTCTTGCCGCCGATATATCCGCTTTTGGCAAGGAGAAGGTTGTCTAAAGCTGTCTTCTTTGAACTTTTTGCTGTTGAAGCAGTTTTAAGGGCGCTGTCTTCGTCCTGTTCAAGATAAATATTGTAGTCACCGATAGAAATTACATCTCCGACAAATATCTCCATTTTCTCAGAGATCTCTCTGTCGTTTACAAATGTTTTGTTATAACTGCCGCGGTCTTCAATAATTATTCTGTTATCAACTATTTCAAGTTGAAAGTGGTGCCTTGAGACATTCCTTTCATTCAGGACAAGATCATTGTTGGAGCTTCTTCCGGCAGCAATATAGTTGCCGTCAAAATCATGAACATTTAACTCGTTCCTGTCATTTTCGACTATCAACTTTAAAGTCATCGTATACCTCTTTCAACAAAAATTCCGCTATTATTTTACTTTTTCTACCATTTTGTCAACTCTATGGGCCATTTCTTTCATTATAAGATCTTTTTTATCCATAAATTCAATATATTTTCTGATACCGGGAACGAGTTTTTCGTTAACTCTGCTCCCCAGTGCCGACGATGAAATTCTTAACATAAGTCTGAGAAGCTCATCAAGATAAAGATGGTATTCACCAAACCTGTACTCAATCGAAATATACCGCCTCTCATTGTAAAGATCCGCCCAGTTGACACAACCTTTTTCCGGCGAATAGCTTATTGTTGTATATAACGGAGAGTATTTATCTCGCAAAACCTTTAACATTTGCTCGAAAACCTCAGTTATCTTAGGAACATCCAGTTTCTCTTTCATCGCTTTGCAAACAAGTTCGAATATATCTATATAAGCCATTGTCATAGCAAGCAGAGGGTCGTTCTGGAGAAATTCAAGTTCATTTTTATCCGGACGGGAAACATCTCCGGCAGACATTCTTTTATAAATAACAAACGGTTTTAATTTATCAACAGATAGAAGATAGGATGAAAATGTCGCCGGATTAGTGTCAAAAGCATAGGACTTTGTGCCGGTGTGATAATAATAAAAAGTCTTTAACAGCCCTTTATGATACTCAGCCAGATTCATTACAGCCCCATGCTTAAATCCGAGTATCCCGGTTTCTTTCTCCGCCTCGATCACGCCTGTTATCCTTTTCATGTCAGACAGTTCAAAAGGAGCGGCAAAAACAACTGCGGAATTCAAATAACAGCTTAATGCATCAATTACATGGGCATCCTCTATCACATTAACATAAACATCGATACCTGAGGAGTCACATATAACCGAAAAAGGAACATTTCCAGGAAGTTCGCCACCTGTACTGAAATAAAGACCATTGGCGGAAACAATCTTTTTGTCCCTGAAAAGGATATAACCCACTTTTTCATTTGATACACACACCATCAATCCACCGGAAATGTTCTCAAATTTAAAAAGATCATTTAGAAAAGTCGGTATATAAACTGCGTTAAATTTGTTTATGTATTTAAAATTCCTTTCAAAAGGGACCAGCATTTTTACGCTCTACCTAAAAAATTCAAGCCGTTTATACCATTTAAGCATATTTTTGTAAACTAAATAAAAAAAGGGGGCAAAAGCCCCCCTTCGAAAATCTATTCAGAAAAATTATCCTATACAAGACCCTGTGCGATCATTGCATCTGCAACTTTCTTAAAACCGGCAATGTTTGCTCCGATAACATAGTTGCCTTCAAACCCGTATTCCTTAGCCGCTTCGACACAAGCTTTATGAATGTTTTTCATAATCATGTGAAGCTTTGCGTCAACTTCTTCGCTTGTCCATGAATATCTCATTGAGTTCTGGCTCATTTCAAGACCGCTTGTTGCAACTCCGCCTGCGTTTGAAGCTTTGCCAGGAGCGAAAGCAATTTTCTTCTGGATAAAAAGATTGATAGCTTCAGGAGTGCAGCCCATATTTGAACCTTCAACAACCTGCTTACAACCGTTCTTAATAAGCATTTTTGCATCATTAAGATCAAGTTCGTTCTGAATTGCACATGGAAGAGCGACATCAACTTTTACTTCCCACGGTCTCTTTCCGGGAACGAATTTTGCTGATTTATATTTTTTTGCAAAAGGAGCAACGCTCATTCTGTCTTTCTTAAGCATTTCAGTCATGTAATCTATCTTGTCACCGCTGATACCTTTTTCATCATAAATGTATCCGTCAGGACCTGATATCGTAACAACTTTTGCACCAAGGTGGTTACATTTCTGAACGGCACCCCATGAAACATTGCCGAAACCGGAAATTGCAACTGTTTTGCCCTTCATTGAATCTTTCTTTGTCTTAAGCATTTCTTCAGCAAAATAAACAACGCCGAATCCAGTTGCTTGGGGACGGATCAATGAACCGCCGAAAGAAAGACCTTTGCCTGTAAGAACGCCTGTAAACTCGTTTGCAAGCTTCTTATACATACCGAACATATAGCCGACTTCTCTTCCGCCTACACCGATGTCACCTGCGGGAACATCTGTATCAGGACCGACATGTCTGAAAAGTTCAGCCATGAAACTCTGGCAGAAACGCATGATCTCGTTATCTGATCTTCCATTAGGATCAAAATCGGAACCGCCTTTTCCACCGCCCATCGGAAGACTTGTAAGAGAATTTTTGAAAATCTGTTCAAAACCAAGGAATTTCAATGTGCTGAGTGTCACTTTCGGATGGAATCTGATACCGCCCTTGTAAGGTCCTATTGCGCTGTTGAACTGTACACGATAGCCACGGTTGACATGATATTCACCCTTGTCATCGATCCACGGAACTCTGAAACAGATAACTCTTTCGGGCTCAACAAGTCTTTCAAGGATCTTGTTTGCCTGATATTTCGGTTCTTTGTCCATTACCGGACCAAGAGATTCAAGGATCTCTTCTGCTGCCTGCAAAAACTCTGTCTCCCAAGGATACCTTGTTTTAAGGTCCTTGATAACTGCTGCCACATACTTGTTCATTATCAACCTCCATAAAAAGGAAAAATTAGAAAAACACCTGAATGAACGCCCAACGCTCGCTTATAACAAATTTTAATAAGAATAGTCAAGCATATTTAAGTTTTTTCATAAAAAGATATTTTTTTTCATTTTTTTAAATAAAATCGACGGCTGGATGTTACTTAACGGTAATGAGAGCTTTTGCTATGGATAGAAAAGTTTCGGTGCTCAGTGATGCTGATGACCTTATTCTGCTGGATCTTGCAGTTGATAAAAAGGACCAGCGGGCATGGACTGAGCTTGTGAAAAGATATTACGGCAAGGTTTCGGCGACTGTCTACCGGATATTCGGTTACAACAGCGAAGCCGAAGACATTGTTCAGGAGGTTTTTATGGAACTGGCGAAATCGATCTCCAATTTCAGAAGAGATTCGTCATTTTCCACATTTCTTTACAGGGTTTCGGTAAATACTGCCTACCGCTACATCAAAAGAAACACATCCAAGGATGTTGTAAGCGATTCTATTGAATTTCTGTCAAATATGCTCATGTCAAAAAAGGATGACGGCTTCACTCTTGAAAAAAGAGAAACTGCCGCGGCTGTGAATAACGCTCTTAAATCACTCTCCCCTGAAAAAAGGATGGCTATAGTTCTTTTTAAAGTTGAAGGGCTTACGCTTAAAGAGATCTCTGAAGTACTGAAAGTTCCTCTTCAGACGGTCTGGTCAAGGATATATAACGGAAGGAAGGAACTTTTTGCAAAATTATCAGACAGTTTAAATAGCTGAGGTACCGTCATGGAACAGAAACTGCACATCAACATCGATGAAGTCATCGCACTCTTCGACAAAAACTTTGAGTTGCTTCCTGAAACCGTTGAGCATATTGAAAAATGCCCATCCTGTTCAGCGCTTATTGAAAAGTATTCGGTTACGAATGCAGTTCTTCAGTCAGGCAGACATGTGACAAGCTTCCCCGATATGAATAGAATAAATGAGATCGCGGAAAGATCTTTCTTCATTCTCCACGAGGGGACACATCCTGAAAAAGAAATGTCGCGGACATGGCATGAGACATTCCGCTCTTTCTTTAAACCTCTTGTTTTCACTGCGGCAGCGGCATCTCTTCTCATCGCAATTTATTTCGGTTTTGAAAATCCCTCTCAAAATGAAACGATGACAGCTGGCACACAGGAAAATGACAGCGAAAACAAACTGATACCCGCAGAAAAGACCTATGAAAAGGGTTTAAGAGAGCAGGGCGAAAAAATACACCTCTCGATCGCAAAAATAGAAGCTCTTGCACAGACTCAGTTCAACTCTATCTCAGAAAACGAGATCTCAATGGGAAAAGGAAAGGCAAAGTTTGATGTCGTAAGCGGAAATGATTTCAGAGTAACTGTAAACGGCCGGTTCATGGTGAGAGTCCTTGGCACATCATTCATTCTTGACAACTGTAACGGAACTTTTTCAGTAAATGTCATTGA
>JAGOEX010000066.1 GCA_017997475.1 bacterium | reverse complement strand
GAAAAATATATTAAGTTCTGGAAAGAATTCGGAAAAGCGATCAAAGCCGGAGTTTATTCAGATTACGGCATGAACAGAGACAAACTGCAGGATCTTCTCATGTTTGAATCTTCTCACAGTGACGAGCTCACCACTCTTGATGAATATGTAAAAAGGATGCCGGAAGGTCAGAAGGAAATATATTATGCCGCAGGCAGAGACAAAGATGCAGTAAAAAACACTCCTCAAATGGAAGCCATCAGGGAAAAAGGATATGAAGTTCTCTATTTCATTGATAAGATTGATGAATTCGCATCAGCCGTCATAATCAATTACAAGGAAAAACCGCTCCGTAATATCTCGGCCGCAGACCTCAATTTTGACACTGAAAAAGAAAAAAAGGAAAAAGAGGAAAAAAGAAAAGAAAAGGAAACTGAAAGCAAGTCACTCCTTGAAACACTCAAAAAACACCTTGAAAATGAAGTGAAAGAAGTGCGGCTCTCATCACGACTCAAGAACAGCGCAGTCTGTCTTGTGAGCGGAAGTGACGGGATCAGCATCAACATGGAGCAGGTTCTTTCTGAAGCCGCTATGTCAAACATGCCTGCACCCAAAGCAACAAGAATCCTTGAAATAAATCCCGATCACAAAATTTTTGCCAAACTCAATGAAATATACACAGCAAATCCTGAATCCTCGAAATTGAACGATTTTGCTCAGGTTCTCTACAATCAGGCACTTCTCATGGAAGGAATTGCTCCAAAAGACCCGGTAAAATTCGCATCAATGATATCTGAAATTATGTCGGAAGTACCGGTTTAAAAGATTGTAAGGGCAAAAGATTTTTTGCCCCTACGCCCTCTCTTTCAAAAATAGAGGGAATCCCGTGACGAAAGAATCTTTAAAACCTGTTCAAAACAATGCAAGTGCCTGATTTTAATGATAAATAATTAATTTGATTTGTTGCTGTCAAATCATTATTATAATTTGAATTTCAGGAGGGAAAGATGACTAAACCGAAAACATTTTCATGGGATGAATTCAAAGCAAAAGTTACTGTTGAAGACAAACTGTCGGAAGATATATCACGAAAATCAGAACGAGAAAAAATAGAATATATATTTGATGAGTATGAGAAAAAATCCGCTTCTATCGGATCAATATACTGGATTCCATGGGAACATCTGAAAGCAGAGAATAAAAAATTCGGAGAATGGTTAAAAAAAAGATTAAAAAATATCGCAATAACAAATGATTCAGCATTGAAGCCGCATCCGGCGATTCAATACTTTTCCAAACATAAAAAATCACATTGGTTCAGCGGGACATCAAATAAAAAAACAGTGGAGTCCATTCTTGAAATATTTGCAAAAAATATGACACCATTTGTTATAAATGAAGGATCTGTGAGTTATATCTACAAATACAGAGAGCTTAAAAGTCAGATAAAAAATTTCTCAGATTACAGTTCATTTGTGAATTTATGGGCAGCAAAAACAAGATATTTTCCAGAGAAAGGGCACGGGGCTTCTTTTTATTCGGTTTCACAAGGAACGATGTTCAATTTTACCGAAGAGCTTATCATTGACAACTATGTCGGCACGATAAGCAAAGAAAAATCAATGGAAATGAAATCACTTTTATCTGTGAACAGCACAAAATAGCTTAAGGAGGTTCTGTTGGGAAAAGAAATATTCAATAAAGAAATTTATGATAACCTCTGGATATATTTCAGATACTTATATTTTAAAAAAGGATGGTATTCGGCCTTCAATGGTGAAAAATCGGAGGAATTTATAAGAGAAATCTTTCATGGAGCACTTATAAAGAATTCAAAAATAGACAAAGATGGAGCAGAAATGGAAGAAATTCTTGCCCCTTTTATTTTCAATCCTCAAAAGTTTTCCAACGAAAAAGCATACAAGGGTTTTTTGGCTCAAATATTTAATAATCACATAATAGATATTGTCAGAGAAAAACAATCAGGTCTTGATGTTGAAAATGACGAAAATATTGAAGAAAAATCTTCATCAGAAAACAGCATGGACTTTGATCTTATCAACGAAGACTTAAAAAATATCGCAATAAAATTAGCCACTTTTGAATTTAATCGGGAAGAAAAGGAAATTCTTTCGTTATATTTTAACGAGAACATGTCCTATTCTGCAATAGGAAAAACAATAGGACTGTCTCTTTCCTCTGTTGAAAGAAGGATAAAAAAGATGTTTTTAAAAATTAAGATTTTCATTGAAAAACAAACTTCAGCAGGAAATTACAGCGATGATGACAGAACAGCAATACTGTCATATTTCTTGAATGAATTGAAAGTTGAATTTGAAAATGAAGTGAGAAAAAGAGGGAGGAAATAAATTGAACAACAAAAACAACAACATTTTGCAAGAACCTGATTTTTCATGGCTTTTCAAAAATAAAGCACGCCCTTCAAATATTAAAGAAGGGCAGCTTTGGACAATTTTCGGACCAGTAAGAGAAAAAAATTTGTCTGATCCAGGACAAATAGTTTTGATTATGGAAACAAATGAAAATTTTGTTTTTGTCATTCCTGTTCATGCGACTGAAAGCACAAGGACAATACTTGATCCAGTTATTTTTGAAGAAATGCACACCGCTTTTCCATCTCCACTGGTTGCGGTGGTTCATATGGCAATTACGATTGGAAAGGAACCGTTTGAAACTGCTAAATATATTGGAGAAATCAAACCAGAAGGAATGGAAATAATAAAAAATCAGTACGAAAAATATCTGAAAGCAATTGATGCACTTGCATATGTTCAAATAAAAGATGCCCACAATGAAGAACTGACAGACGAAGAGGAAGCAACAGCAACCAAAGCAGGAATTTATAAACTCTGTCCAGTAAATGGCGACATTGATTCACTCATTGAATTTAACAATGAAATCAGCGACATACTCCAACCATGGCATGTGCTTGCAATGGCTGAAATGTTTGCGGAAGAAGAAGAAAAAACAGTGCCTGAGAATAGCTTTTTCCAGAAAGTTGCAGCTAAGATTGTTGTTTTTGTTTTATATTTAAAAGGTGATATTGTTAAAGAAAAACAACCAGAATATTTTCCTGCTGCTGCCGGAGAAGCATCAAAAGCAGATCATAAAATACCTGTGAAAATAAATGTTGATGGACATGAAGAAGAAATTGATATTATTCTTCAGTGGGATGACAGAAATGATGTTACGAAAATAAAGCTGGAAGGAGATTGTGTTTCAAGACTGTGCCATGAAAAAATTGAAATAGAAGTTCATTTTGAAAATAAAGACGTCCTTAAACACCAGTTCAATAATGAAGAGAATTTTATTTTTAGAATGCCCCTAATACAAAGTACAATTGTGAAAATAATTCTCAAAAGAAAATAGACAGCTCTCCATTTAAATTTTAAATTGACCCCGCATAAAAAAATCAGTAAATTTCTTTGTTAATGTTCATATTCAGGGGTTTCGTGATAAAGTTTAAATATCATGTGGGTTTTCCAGTGGACTGTGAAGGGGCAGAAACGCCATACTTTTTACTTTATCCAGCCAAAAATTGTTCAAAACATTATATTTCAACACCATATTCAAAAAAGCGTGAAGAATTTGACAATCCTCCGCATTGGGGTGAACTTTCAAAGTTGTTGAAGGTTTGTTCATACTTTCACTTTTATTGTTCAATTGGTAATACTAACATTTCAGGCAATTCCGGCATGCTTGCTTATGCAATTGCGGGGAACTCCCAAAATATCGCAAATCCAGAAGATAAAAATTGTCCACATTTGTTTTTTTCTTCTTCTATAAATTTTACTCCCAGTGCAACCGATATTTCTGTTGCAACGATAGACACAGTTACAGAAGATGACCAGAAAGCCGCTGAAAAGTCGCTTAGAAATAAATGGAAAACCATTCGAAGAATTCACGAGGAAAAGAAAAAGGTGGTGTTGTTTTTACATCTAAAAGACTGGAAAAAACTAAAAAGGTCAATAGAAGAGAATTCTTATGCTGAAAAGCATCTTCATGATCTAAAAAGCGAGAATTTTTTTAAAGAAATTGAAGAAACCAATGCTCCATTGGTTGTAGCTGTTGAGTCAGGAGATATTTGTAAATTGTTTGAAATACTTGGAATTGAAAAAGAAACAAGTAATAATAGCCCATTTCAAAAAGATAATGAATCAATTATAGAGAAAATATTTCGAGAAACTTTAAATGACTGTCAACCGACAGTTGAACCGTCAAAAGAAGATATTATTTCTGTTAGAATTTCAAAAGCTAAAAAGAACGAAAGGATTGAGCTGTGTAAGTCACTAAAAATAAATGAGAGCAGTTCAATTGAAGAAATTACAATAGAATATCGATCTGTTGCAGGTAATTCTTTTGCAAATGTTTTTAGACAAACAGAGCTGTCTTACAAAGAAATCCTTGTTGATGTTGCAAACAAATTGAAGCCAAAGGGAACGGAAAAGTTTTATTCTGAAGATAACCACTCCGAAATTGATATTGAAGATAAGATTCTAGAATATTTTGCAAAACAGATAGCTGACGACCTTAACAAGTTGAATGTAAACCAAAGAAAGAAAAAAGTTGTTGAGCTAACTGAAAAAATGAAAGATGCTAAAATAGACAGCAAATCCATTAAACAGTTTGAAACAGCACTGTCAACTGGTGGTGCAATCAGTGTTGGTGCAATTGTTACTTTAGCCACAGGACCATTAACGAGTGCCATTTTTTATTCTGGTTTTTTTGCAAGCATCTGGGCTGGTGTTTTTGGAGTTAGTTCCACATATCTTTGGTTGACGGGAACAGGTGTGGGATTGGCACTGGCTTTGCCCGTATTTCTTTTTTATCTTTCTTCTCCAAGTTACAGAAAAACTATTCCAGCAACATTGCAACTTATCGGGATAAGAAAGAGAATAGAGAGCCAAACAAAAGTTGATTAATTTAACCAATAAAATCTGATATATATCTAATCCAGCTTTTTTTCCGAAAAAATCTCCTGTCAATTCCGTTCTATTCATTGTGATTAGTTTGTTTGAGTTTGAACTTTAATTTGGGGGGGGGCAGTATGGTGGACACAATACTTTTCTGGCTGGCATTAAATATTGATGTTTTTAAGGTGTTGTTATGCATTGTTGTTTTTGGATTTTATGTCTGTCTGTCTTTATATTTAAGGAGCGGGACTTTCTTCTTTTTCGGGTTAGCTATGTGTGTCCTCGGATATTTTATCATACCGAGCACAAAGCAGGCTTTTATGATTTACGGATTTCACAAAGTAAACGAAAGGCAACTGATAGATAAATCCCTTGATGCTGCCGGAAAGCTGTTGGATAATTATCTTGATGATTCCAATAAAGAAAAAGAATCAAATAACGAAAATAAAGGAAAAAAAGAGTAATGTCTGAATTTTTTGTGGCATTTGCAATCTCATTTACTTTCTCATTAATTTTCGGTTCTTCTGCTCCTTCCTCTCCGAAACCTGAGCCATCACCGGAAGGCATGTTGATCTCAGAAGGAACTTTTTTGGCAGCTGTAATATTTTTTACAGGTGTTGTTCTTGCATATTTTTCCGAGAGCTTATGGTTTTTTGGAGTTCAATCTATTATTTTTCTGATTTTTTCAATTTTTGGCTTTGAGTATTACAACTTACATCATGTGAAAATTGAGCCACCCATTGAATCAGGAATGACGATTTGGGAAAGATTTAAAAGAAGAAAGGAAATAAAAGCTGAAAAAGAAAGAAGAGAAAAAGAGAAAACTGAAAGATATGAAAAAATAATCCGGCTCCAAAAAACGATTAAGATTCTGATAATTGCAGAACATGTCTTTCTGCCGATAAACATCTATTTTATTTGGGGGAACAGATGACAACCGCTCTTGTTTTGAAAAATGAAGAATTTGTTGAAAAAATTATTAATTTGCTTGAGAATGTTGTTTTTGTGATTCCCCAAACATCTGAAAAGCCAATGAAAAATCCTAAAAAAAGGGTTGCGGAAATTATAAGCTCCTCTTCCAGAAAAGCTGCATTAATTTCAGCAGGACTTGCAATACCTCCAGGTCCATTCGGAATCATAACCATTCTGCCGGATTTATACTTAATTTGGAAAATCCAGGCACAAATGGTTGCTGATATTGCCGGTGTTCATGGCAAAAATTGTAATCTGACGAAAGAGCACATGATTTACTGTCTTTTTAAACAGGCAACAGCCAGTGCAATAAAAGAAATGTCTGTAAAGTGCGGATCAAAAATAGTTGTCAAGTCTCTTTCACATTCAGCTATAAAACAACTTTTGAAGAAAATCGGCATAAATATTTCAGGAAAATCAGCCGGCAAAGCAGCATCAAGATGGCTCCCTGTAATTGGATCTCTCGGAATAGCAGTCTATTCATACAATGAAACAAAAGCCGTCGGGTTAAACGCTTTGAAATTATTTGATCGTTCTGGCTATAATCTGCTTGAAGCCGGATGATTAAAAACAGATGTAAGGGCAAAAAATCTTTTGCCCCTACGATTTAAATAACCACCACGGAACACCCTGAATCCTTCTTTCCAACAGGGTTTACGGGCTGGTCGTCGTCAAGGGACACTTCATCGTCGGGTGTTTCGTTGCTGTCGGGGTCAATTGTGTTATCGTTGACTTCTTCTGAATCGGTTTCGGGGTTATCTGAGTCGTTTGAGATTTCATCGGGAATTTCGTTGTCTGTTGTTTCGTTATCGGTGATCTCTTCATCAGGTTCTTCTGTTTCACTGCAGAGCGTTGTGTCAAATGTGCAGTCATTTTTACATTTTAAGAGTCCTGAATTGAATCCGGTGAGGTCTTTGCACTCAACTCCGTCAGTAAAATATGTGTCGCATTCTTCGTCTTCGTCAACAACTCCGTTCCCGCATTCTGAATATGTTTTGACGGGAAGCTGCATTGTTGTGCAGTGAATTGATCCGCCCCAGACGATCATGTTGTTCGAGTCAACTCCGACGAGTGTGTGTCTTGGCATGAGCTGCTGATATATTTTAAGTGCCTCTTCATCTGTTCCTCTGTCGTAAACGGGGATGATGACATGATCGTTCACAATTGTGGAATTTGTGTGTGTATATTGAACTCTCCATGTGTCATTATAAGAAGAATAATTGCCAAAAGTCATTGGAATTCTCACAATATTCCACTGCCCGCCATCGGGTTTCGGGGTGTTTGCATAAAATTCTGCGGCGGCATCAAGGGCTGCTATTTCAGCGGCAGATGCTCCGAGTGCTGTTGTTGAATAACTGACTATTATTGTGTTCTGATCAAGGATCTTTGAAAACATATCAATGTGGGTCGTCCCTTCATCGGGAAGTGGCTCCGGATGATAAATTCCGTTACTGCAGTTGAGATAATCAACATAAACGGCATCAACTTCATCTTTGGTCCATCCGTAATATTTTGTATTTTCATTTATCACACCGGTAGAAGCCCAGCATGTGCCAAGTCCGTCAGTCATAAAATTGCCCCCTTCGGTGTGGAGACCGGTTGAAAAGATCTCTTCATTCCAGAGAGTTGCAAGTTTTCCGTTTATTGCGTTGTCATCTTTTCTGTCGTCATAATATTCGTGGTTGACAATTGCCCGCACACCGTCAACATAAATATCCCACGGACCGTAATCCCTTGTCCAGTTGGCGTCATAGTTATAATCAAGGAAAACGACATTGTTGACATCAATATTATTCGGGTTGAGGACATTGCTGGTGATCTTGGTTATGTCGTTACCTGAAAATCCGTTAGTTGAATCGGCGATTATATAAGGAGTCGCATCTGCCGCAATTATCGCTTTTATCATTGCCGCATAATAATCTTCAAGCTCGTCCGAGTAAGTCGGAACCTGAATGATAACACCCTCCATCGGTGCAAACTCTGCCGGAGTATAAATTGTTTTACTGCCTGGCGGTGGCGTAAGCATCGGAAGAAATCTGTAATCAATTGGATTTCTTTCATAATTTTTGGTTTTCCAGGCAGGAAGAGGCGTTTTTTTAACATCTTGTGAATAAACAGAACTGAAAATCATCAGAATCAGAACGATAGCGCTCAACTTTTTCATTTTACCCTCTCAGACAAAGTACGAAGCGGAGTATAGCCCTTTACAGAATAAAGTAAATAAGTAAATTACCGGCTGCAGCAATGTTATTGGAGGTGTCTAAATGAAAAATAGTTACTTGAAACTTTTCGGGATTGAAAAAGGGTTTGTCGCTTTAAATCACGGTTCGTTCGGTGCATGTCCTACTGAAATTATCAACTATCAGTTTGAGCTTGTTAAAAAAATGGAATCTCTTCCGACACGGTTTTTCACCCGCATTATCAAGCCTTTAACGAAAGAATCCATGGAAATTTTAAGCAGTTTTGTCAATGTCCCTGCAAAAGATATGGTTTTTGTGCGGAATGCGACAACTGCTGCAAATGCTGTAATAAATTCAATGCCTTTCCAAAAAGGTGATGAAATTGTAACCACAAACCTCATTTACGGCTCATGCAGAAATGCTCTCGACCATGCGGCTCAAACTAAAGGAGCTGTGATAAAAAAAGCGGCCATCCCCTTCCCTGTCAAAAGTGAAAATGAAATTACTGAATCAATACTTGGACTTATCACAAAAAAGACAAAACTGATATTTATCGACCATGTCACAAGCGAAACTGCAATGATCATGCCGGTTAAGAAAATATGTAACGAGGCGAATCGACTCGGGATCGATATTTTCATTGACGGAGCGCACGCTCCAGGGATGATTCCGCTTGATATTTCAGCAATAAATCCGACATATTACACTGGCAACTGCCACAAATGGATATGCGCTCCCAAAGGCACTGCGTTTCTTTATGTCAGACCAGACAGGCAGAAATCGGTAATTCCGCCGATCATCAGCAATCACTTTCAGGAAGGGACAACACCAAACGAAAAACTTCATAATTCCTTTGACTGGTCAGGGACCATGGATTACACAAGTCACGCATGTGTCGGAAAAACGATTGAATATCTTAGAGATAATATTGACGGCGGCTGGAATGAAATAATGAAAAGAAATCATGAACTTGCCATAACAGGACGAAACATCATCGCAAAAGAACTTCATCTTGACCAGTATCTGGCTGATGAACTCATCGGCTCAATGGCGACCATCAAACTCAATTCAACCGCAGTTATAGATCCCTCGACAGGACTTGATATCATACAGATGAAACTTCTTGATGAATATAAGATCGAAGCACTCATCACAACACTTTATCCGACAGGCGAAAGGATCTTGAGAATAAGTGCCGCCCTCTACAACAACGAAAATGATTATGAACTGCTTGCGGAAGCGTTGAAAAAAGATATTTTTTGTTGAATTAATGTTTTCAACCTGTTAATATTCGCCTGGTTTTTTATGTGATTACTTAGAGAGGTTTACTGTGAAAAAAAATCTTTTTGTGTTGTTTGTTGTTTTAATTTTCATGATAATTTCATGCGGTGAAAATTCAAAACCTGTTGAATATTCGGTTGACGGTTTTATTCAGAAAGGTCCATTCATTAAAGACAGTGAGATACAGATTTCAGAGTTGGATGAAAATTTTGAAATGATTCCAGCAACTTCATTTACCACAAAAACAATCGATGATCTCGGTAATTTTAAGATCAAAAAGACTTTCAGTTCAAGATATATAGAAATAAAAGCAGATGGATACTATTACAATGAGGTGACGGGTTCGATCAGTACCGGCACTATTACAAACTATGTGTTTGTGGATCTTAAAAGTAGCAATTCAAAGGTAAACATCAATATTCTGACAACGATCGCCCGTAAAAGAATTCAATACCTGATGCAAAACAGCAAAAAAACCTATGCTGAGGCAAAGACACACGCTGAAAAAGAAATTGTAGAAATGTTCGGCATATTTTCCGAAGATATTTCTGCTTTTCAAGAAATGGATATTCTAAAAGCCGGATCAGGTAACGCGACACTCCTTGCAATATCGGCAAGATTGCAGGGTGACAGGAACCCCGGCGAGCTTTCCGCTCTTGTTGCAGGCATTATTTATGATATTGAAGAAGACGGAGTGCTTGATGATGCTGATCTGAAGACCAAAATATCTGAAGGAGGAAAATACATAAGCGATAAGCTTGCAACGATAAGAACGGGACTTGAGGATCATTTTAAATCATCTACTTCAGTTAAAATATCAGCATTCGAAGATTACTGCGATGATGACGGAGACGGAATCATAAATAAGTGGGATTTTGATCTTGATTTTAAAGAAATTACCTATGCTTTAATAAGCACAGAATATACATCCGAAGAAAAAACGATAAGGGTTAATCCTGAAAACTCGACTGCTTTGGCAAAAACAGACGAAGGAACAATAGTTTTAAACGGAACAGACAGCGGATTAAAAGAGCTTGCAGTTGAAAACGGAGATTCTATTGCAATAAAACTCATTTCTCCTGACGAATATCAAAAATCAATAACGGCAAATGTAGTGGTTGAGATAACATTTTCAGATCAGAAAATGAAAAACTGGAGCATTGAAAGTGTCTTTAAAATTACCAACGCTGATCTTGCATTTGTCCCTGCCGGCACAACTTCACCTGACAACGGCAACATAACGGTAGAAGATGATTATTATGTTTCAATATATGAAGTGACTTTTGACGAATTTGACCGGTTCGCTTTGGAAACAGGCATGGATTTGATTGATGACTGGGGCTGGGGTCGCGGCAAAAAACCGGTAAGGCGGTTAAGCTGGTTTGATGCTGTTAAATATGCCAACTGGCTGAGTGAAGTGTCCGGATTGACTAAGGTATATGACGAAACATGTTACACGAATTATCCTAACTGCATAATGGATACAGACAAAAACGGATACCGGCTTCCTTCGGTTGTGGAATGGCAATATGCAGCAAGGGGCGGCAAAGATGGAGATGTCACAAAATACAGCGGAAGCAACAACATTGACGAAGTTGCCTGGTATAGCGGCAACTCAGGCGACCCCATTCGTTCTCAAGATGTTGGAACAAAAGCTCCCAATGAACTGGGAATATATGATATGAGCGGAAATGTTTCTGAATTCACCTCTGATTCTTCATTAAGCGGAAGTACGGTATATCTGATATATCAAGGATGTTCCTACGATTTAGATTATCCACTTGAACTTGACTCTCAGGAGGATCTGCGTATGAATCTCAATGAAAAGTTTGATACCATCGGTTTCCGTCTTGTAAGAACAAAATAGCATTCGCCAAAATGACACTCAAGTCTAATTTTGTTGCTTTATAGTTTCTTTACTTATATGATACCTCGTGTTGTGAATCTTTTGAAGGAGTATTTATTATGAACATGAATATGAACTTTATGTCCGGGTGGGAAGCCAAAATACAGGAACTCAAGGAAAAATATGCGTTGATGTGTTCCATTCCGTCTTTAAATATCGGCACAAAAAAAGCTGAAACTGCAATTGTTCAGGGGGGAATGGGTGTAGGAATATCGCTTTCCGGTCTTGCTTCTGCGGTTGCTAAAGAGGGCGGAATCGGTGTAATCGCGGCAAATGCGATCGGAATGATCGAATCTGATTATTTCTCAAATCATATCGAAGCAAATGTCAGGGCATTAAGAAGTGAAATTTCAAAAGCAAGAAATATCGGAAACGGTATAATCGGTGTGAACATCATGGTGGCAGTTGACTGTTTTCAGGAACTTCTCCATGCCGCAATTGAAGAAAAAGTCGATGTCCTTTTTCTCGGAGCGGGACTTCCAATAAAGAACATTCCTGTCGAAAAGATCAGAGCGGCCGGAGTTTCAGTCGTTCCGATAGTGAGTTCAGGAAGAGCGGCAAAACTCATTTTTAAATCATGGGAAAAGAATTATAACGATATTCCCGACGGAGTTGTTGTCGAAGGGCCGAAAGCGGGTGGACATCTCGGTTTTAAATATGATCAGATCGATGACCCTGCTTACGCTCTTGAAAAGCTTGTTCCTGAAGTGGTTGAATCTCTTAAAGAATTTGAGCAAAGACATCTTCGTGAACTTCCAGTGATCGCGGCAGGCGGCATTTTTACAGGTGAAGATATTTTTAAGTTCATAAAACTCGGAGCAAAGGGCGTTCAGCTCGGCACAAGGTTTGTGGCAACCGATGAATGTGACGCAGACATCAGATTCAAAGAGGCGTATGTCAATGCAAGTGAAGGCGATGTAACAATAATAAGCAGTCCCGTCGGACTTCCCGGAAGAGCGATAAACAACACATTTTTAAAAGAAGTGAGTGACGGCGTTAAAAAATATTTCAGATGTCCTTCAAGATGTCTTGAAAGCTGTGGCGCAAAAGATGCAAAATACTGCATTTC
>JAGOEX010000307.1 GCA_017997475.1 bacterium | reverse complement strand
AGTTATAACGGACAGTCATTTACTTATACCGAATGGCCGCTTGATGATAAGATAATACGGATCAGAAAAGCGGTCTCTGATGATCCTGCGGTAAAGAGCGTGACACTTGATGATGAAAACGGTGAAATGATAGCTGAATTTGTCCCTTCAATATTTTCTGATGCCGATATTGCAAGTACCGCTGTCTTTAAATACAGCATTCTTAACAACCCCGACATTAAATTAGGCAGCGATTATTACAAAATATGCGGTGATGACAACGATACGACGGGAGTTAAGAAAAGGTACAGCCACTTCGGGAAGAAATTCAAGGCAAAACAGGACAGAGTTTCATACAACAGTTCTTCCAACACATACAGAATATATTACAAACCCAACTGGGACACCTATTATTTTGATTTTGCCCCTTCAGGTTCTCCCGTTAATAATTGCAGCAGTGATGCACACTGTCCGGCAACGGCGGACTTTCTTTCACTTTCCGAAGGTTGCGAAAATCACTATGACTGGGATCCGGATGAAGGATATTATAAATTATGCAAGCCGGTTCTTACAAAACACTATACAGACACCACGGCTGATATTTCACATTATAATATCTGTTCACAGATGGTTTTAGATAAATGCGGTTCCTATTATCAGACCTGTCCCGCACCCTCTGAATCCGTTTATGAATTCTACTGGTATAGAAAACTGCCTGAATGCCGTTTAAGAAGGGATTTCCGGTATTTCCCTAAAAATCTCAAACTCAGCATAACTGACGATTTCAGCAGAAAGGCCACAGTTACCAATTCTTCAGCGGGTACATACACCGATCACACAACCTGCCCGCAGGAAAAGAAAATAACTGAACAATAATTAACAACGGGAGATAAAGAAATGTGTCTATACAAAAAAGCAATGAATCTTGAAGAAAACAATAAATACCTGCTTGAAAACGGGTATCCGGCAATATTACAAGATGATGAGGGCTATGCAGATTTTTCAAAGCCCGTTCCTCTCTTCGGTATCACCAATACGAAGAATGGGCCGGTTATTGAGGAACATCTTTTTAAAAAGCGTGGCGGTCGGGATTATTGGTATAATCCTGAAAAAGGAGAGGGTTATTACATAGCTGATGTTTTTGCTTCCAGAGAATTTGCACAGTCTGTTATTGATCGTATAGACTTTATCATGAATAAAAAAGTCATCTATAAAAACAAAGAATATTATGTCCACGATTGCCTGGATTCCCGTCAAGTCGGTATTCATGAGAAAGAAAAAGATGTGATCATTTATGATCTGTTGTTTGTCCCGGTCGATAAATTGGAGCTTGCCGATGAAAACAGTTAACATGCTTTTTTAAGGAAGGGAACAAATATGAGATTTTCAAAAAAACAGAGAGCCAGAATTGATCTTGTCAATGAGCACCTTAAAAAAGGTGTTCTGATAACTCATACCTGTGACGGCGGAATGCTTGCGGAACATTATTACGAAGGAACAGACAAGTCCGGGAACATTGTCGGTATTCCCACACCGGAAACAAAGAGATTTATGGGGATCTTTCTTTCAAGCATTTCAATTCATCCGCTGAACATCACCCACATTAACAGACAGTCCGTTGAATCAATACCTTATTTAGTTTCCGGTCTTTAAAACAGAATCCCAATCAAAACAGAAGGTTAGAATCTCGGTTTTCCGCTGGTGACAGCTTCGCTTCCACCGCTCTAAACAGTCCTGCTGAACGCAGGACGAATTTTGATTGGATTGGACTTTAGTGAAAAACGAATACCGCTTGAAACGGTTTTTAAGCATACCGTCCCTTTAAAATAATTCAATTTTTTCTTGACTTCATAACTTTGTAAAGTTATAAAGCTATAGTTTTTTAAATTTGCAGTGTTACTGTTTTATGATTTTAAGAAGTGAGGCGGCTTATGGGAGTAATTATTTCAATTGCGAACAAGAAGGGCGGAGTAGGTAAAAGCACCATTGCGACCAATCTTGCATGTTTTTTCAGTTCGTCCGGGAAGTCGGTTGTTCTGATCGATGCAGACGAGCAGAAATCAAGTATGTATTTTCAGGAACTGCGACCCGACACGGCAAAACAGTTTCAGACAGTTTCAATCACGACAAGAACAATTTTAAGAGAAGCCGAGAAGTTTAATGCGGACTATGTTATCATTGATGTTCCGGCAAAGGACAGCCCCGTATCGAGAGCGGCAATTGCCGCCGCCGACCGTGTAATTGTTCCTGTTCAGCCGAGTCAGTATGACATACTGGCAAGCGAGGACACTTTCCGGCTTCTTGATGAAGTGGCCGCACAGAAACAGAATTTCAAATTTGCCGTAATTCAGAACATGGTACTTTCAAATCCGAAAGTAAAAATTACCGGAGAAGTTTCAGAAGTTCTGAAGGACATGGCAAAGGAATTCGGACTGCATCTTTTTAATTCGGTTCTTTATATGAGGATAGCATATAAGGACAGTGCCGAAAAGGGGCTGAGTGTTGCTGAAATGAAAGGGGAGAAATACATAAAAGCCGAAGAGGAGTTTAATTCATTTTATAAAGAGGTTTTAAAATGGTTGTAAGAAAAAGCGATATTCCAAAAAACAGCAGGGAAAAATCATCACTTGATAAATTCGTAAATTCATCACCTGATGAAGTTACAACTTCAAAGGATATGCTCACAAGAGAATCGTTCACCTTCAGGGTGAACCGTGACTTGTGGGATGATTTTGATTAC
>JAGOEX010000065.1 GCA_017997475.1 bacterium | reverse complement strand
GCAGACTGCCGATTACAATATATTTGTCATCCACTTTTTTGCTTGCAATAGCATACATTCCCATCTTGCCTTCAAAAATATCTCCCTGCCTGAAAACTCCCATCGACTGATGCCATGTCCCTGAAACGGCGTCAATATCACAGGGGCTCACATAAGCTGGTCCCGTGTTTTCAACCGCCTTATCCGTAACATCACAGGGCAAAGGATAGCAATAGTAATCAGGCCACTCCTGCATTATTTTACGGTTGTTAATTTCCCACAGATTCCTTATACACTGTGGATCGTTTGCAGGTGCAGGAAGATCACACTTGCGGCAGAAATGTTTCTTCCCGTTATTATCAATATATGGAAATCCCGCATTGAGCAGACTAGGACAGTCGGGATCTCCCTCTTTACCTACAGGATAATCATAATCCGGCAACTCTTCTGCGGTGTCAGGGTCCGGAACTTCATCAGATATGATATCCTTATCTCCGGCACTGTCATTATCCGGCTTTACCAAATCGTTATCCACATCATTTTTGACAATATCAGGATCAGAAACCGGTATATCAGCATCCTGAGTGTCAGAATCAATGACAGCAACTGAATCTTTATCAGGAAAAGCTTTATCCGCATCCGTTTTAGGGTCATTTGAATTACATGAAATCAGAAAAAATGTGAAAATAAGAATTGCAACCTTCATAAAACCCTTGAAATTCAAATAATTAACGGATTAGATTATCTCAAAAACCTATTTTAGTCAAATAGCACAAGCACTTACTTGAAATCCTCAAAATTTTACAACTTCTGTCTAACATGTTATTATCATCGGGATTTAAAATTGGTGGAGGAAACCGAAAAATGGGATCAAATCACACAAAGTTCAGCGATTCGCAGATTATAATTTATGAAGCTACTGACGGAAAAATAAAGATTGATGTTCGTGTCGAAGATGAAACCGTCTGGTTGACACAGAAAATGATGGCTGCACTCTTTGACTGTTCAATAGATAATGTTTCGTTGCATTTGAGAAACATTTTCAAGGAATCAGAATTATTAGAAAATTCAGTTGTCGAGGAATTCTCGACAACTGCTTCAGATGGAAAAAACTATAAAACAAAACACTACAACCTTGATGCCATAATTGCTCTTGGTTATCGTGTAAACAGCAAAAGAGCCACTCAATTTCGAATCTGGGCGACACAAAGGTTGAAAGAATATATTGTCAAAGGGTTTGCTTTAAATGATGAACGGTTCAAATCTGGAAATTCGATGAATTATTTCAATGAATTGCAGGAAAGAATCCGTGAGATTCGCCTTTCGGAGAGGTTTTTTTATCAGAAAATAAAAGACATCTACAAAACAAGCATTGATTACGATCCCCAAAACGAAAAGACGGTTGAATTTTTTAAAATAGTTCAAAATAAACTCCTCTGGGCAATAAGTGAACAGACTGCGGCAGAACTTGTTTACCGCAGAGTTGATGCATCTCTGCCTCTTCTTGGAATGCAGTCTTTTGATAAAACTGCCGCTGTTTCAATAAAAAAGAGTGATGTGAGTATCGCAAAGAACTTTCTTAAAGAAAAAGAAATTAAACTTCTTGGTATCATTGTTGAACAATATCTTGCTTTTGCAGAATCAATGGCACAACAACAGATTCCGATGTACATGAAAGACTGGATTGAACGGCTTGACTCAATAATTAAAATGAATGGCAAGGAACTTCTGACACATGCAGGAAAAATATCTCATGAATCAGCTCTTGAAAAAGCTGGCCAGGAGTATGAAAAATATCTCGATGAAAAAAGAAAAAAAGAGCTGGAAGAAAGTCTCAAAGAGCTTGAAAATGACATTAAAAAACTTACTTCTGAGGTATGAGGTTAAGTCCGCCGGGATACCAGTAGCTTGTATAATCACCGTAGCCGTAGACATTGATGAAGAACGGTTTTTCCGATGTGATGTTGTAGTTGCCCTGATTTGTTCCGAAAAGCTGAAGGTTTGCAGTTGAGTATCCGGTGCTTCCGATTGGAATGAAACCTGTGATCTCAACTCCGTCAAGGAGCACTTTCTGATCACTTGGAGCAATTACATTCACAAAGTTTGAGTCGTAATTCACCGGTGCGTGAAAAAGATAGTTATTCCTGTATTGAACTACAGGGACTGCCAGTGTCAATGCGGGATCTCCGGTGTTGCCGCCTGCTCCCTGACCTTTCATGTACTGGGCGACGAGAATTCTTTTATCAGCAGAAATTTTAAAAGCCATATCGCTGTCAATTTCAACAAAACTTCCTCTGCCGAATATTGTTGCAGGCCACCCGGCATTCGGCGGATCAAATGTGAGAGTTGTATCACCTTCATCGACTGCAAATATTCTTGTCATGACAGCTTTAACTGTGTTGAGCTTTATCCATGGAGCTGAAACTATGTAATCACTTCCGAGAGTTGCAATAGGGAACATCGATTCTTCAAGGTGATCACATGCCGCAGTCTGATCGTATGGGACATAAGTGCAGTTGTGTCCGCCGAAAACCTGTACCGGCTTATCTGCACTGATGATCGTACCTGAAATATCAACTGAAAGACCGTCCATTTTCCCAGCCGAAGCAACATGAAGCACATCTCCTTCGTTCAGAACAACAGTGCCCGTTCCATCCATATTGATCCCTGCCCCTGCAAAAATATCCTTGTTTCCGGTCGGGGAAGGAGTTGTGGTCACAGTCGTATTATCATGAGCGGCAACAACAACATAGTAACCCGGACCATCTTCGATAGAGGCACGGGAAGCAACCATGTATTCTTTATTCCATGCATTTGTCGGCATAAGAATCGACGCATCATTTGAATACGAATAACTGCCGCCGCTCTGATAATCAAGCGGATTGAACTGATATAAAGTAACCGGCTTTGTTGACCTGAGCCGGTATGCTTCGTTCTGCTTAATGCTTGTCATTGTGCTGCTTGAATTTGAAGTCCAGTTAAGAAAGATGATTTTCATTGAATTGCCGGGAACCGATTCAGTAACAATGACATTATCATTCTGGGTAACTGTCACTGTTGCTTCAGCACTGTTTGAATTTGATACTGCAACAGCATACTTAAAGTTGACAAAATCAAGCTGTGAGCTGTTTGGAAGAACTGTCGGATAGTAATCGCATCCAATGTAATTTATCCCGATCTTTCCTGCTGAACAGTCACCGTCACACGCACCGTTACTGCATGTCAATCCCTGAAGAGGATCACATTTCGCATCAGTGAAAGCAGTTCCATCCTCATTGCATATTATAATGTTCTCGCCATCCAGACATTCAGAAGTTTTCGGCTTGCAAAGACATCCTTCAGCCCCTGATTCGTAACCATCATTGATAACTCCGTTACAGTCATTATCAAGATTGTCAGTACACTTATCTTTTTCGGGAAGCACCTGTCCAACACATTCACCGTATCCGATCCCGTTGTCATTACATTTCTTTTTCCCAATTTTACAGATTCCTATTCCGTCGGTTCCATCGGGACCTTCGTAACAATCTATTTCATCTCCCGGATCACAGGGTGTTGTGTCGGGAGCATCATCCACTGTTTCATTATCATTACCGCCCTCTCCGGGCTTTACGCACTCACCGTCAACACATTCCTGACCGAAAGGGCAGTCAAGCTTGCTTTCACATTTTGTACTTTCTTCATCATTACTCTGACTGCATGAAAATAAAACTACCATTGCAAAAATCATTTGCATAACAATAAAAATTTTTCTCATTATCCATCCCCTATCATTTTTTACACACAACGGTGTAATAATATATCATAACATTCTTTTTTCAACTAAATAAAGGGATTTAAGAAAAATTACCAGCCGAGAATATTCTTAAGATCGTAAAGCTGCGGATTTTTAAGATATTTTGCCGCTTTCTGATAATCATCTTCCTTAATATAGTGAAAGTTTTCAACAAACATCTTAAAATCCTGAGCTTCAGTATCTACAAGCCGCGGTTTGATCTTTCCAGTCTTGGGATCTTCGACATCTTCAAGATAAAGGGGAAGAACGCGACCATCATTATGGCAGACAACTATACAGCCCGACTTCCCTTCATCAAAAAGTTTCTTGACGCCAAAACCTAGCAATGTGCAATACTTAAGATCAAATGCCGTCGGAGGACAACATCTCACTTCATAGCCAATTTCAACAGGTCTGCACTTGATCTTTATTCCGAGTTCATCAAGTTTTTCACTTAAAAGGACATTGAAAATATGGGCCTTGGAAACTTTGCCGAGTTCCGGGTGTCCGTGCTCATCAAAAGAGAATTTTATTCCTGAATTGATCATCTCTTCATCAGACATGAAGTGGAACACACCTTCGCTTATCATTATTGCACCATAGCTCATTCCCAGAATTTTTCTTTTAACGATCGAAGAGATCATCATTCTTATCATTCTGTCAAATGTCACTTCCGCATTTTTGAACATTTCAGGAATTATTATCATCGGATAGTGACACGCTGAACCCATTCCGAAAGCAAGATGTCCAGCTTCTCTTCCCATTGATGAAACGACAAACCAGTTTCCGCTTGTTCTTGCATCTTCATAAACAGTTGTCGCGATCCTGACACCTTCATTTTTTGCAGAATGATAACCGAATGTCGGGAGCCGGTCGGGCAGAGGAAGATCGTTGTCAATCGTTTTCGGAACATGGATATTTCTGACCGGCAGATCCTGTCTGTTCAGATATTTTGTTATCCTGTTTGCAGTCGAAGCAGTATCGTCTCCGCCTACAGTAACAAGAAGTTCAACATTGTTATTTATGAAAAAATCGGGGTTAAATTCAGAATCTTTCGGTTTGTATCTGCTCATTTTGAGAAATGATCCGCCCCTGTTAAAATACTGATCAGCCATCTCAAAATCGATCTCAACTGTGTCAGGATTGTCTGTAAAAAGGGTTTTCGTCCCGTAATTAAGACCTATAACCCTGTAATTATCCTTCAGAAAAACCTTAGCGATCGAACATACGACAGTGTTGATACCGGGGGCGGGACCACCTGAACACAAAATTGCAACAGACTTCTTGTTTTCCATTTTCTTGCTCCATTTATGAAAAAACATCTTACAAAACCGCAGGTATGATAAACCTAAACAGAAAAATTATCAAAAATTATGTGCGTTTCTAATTCTTTAGATATTTCAAAGGATCGACCGGTTTTGGAATACCTGAAAAGACGGCAAGTTCAGCTTGTTTGACAAATGTTATATGAATCAGTCAACAAAAAAATATTTCCAGAAAGGGATAACAGAGATGCCGTCGCGTTCGATTTCAGTGTTGTAAGTAATTATGGTTCCTGTTTTTAATCCAAGTGCATCCATTGCTTTTCTGAGTCCTCTGACTTCTCTTTCAAAAGTGGTTTCTCCGGCAAATTCATATGCCGCCTGAACTGCAGCAAGTGAATCTTTCCGCTTTACGATAAAGTCACATTCATAAGTGTCATTAAAGTAGAACAACTCGGCGCCGAGCTTACTTAATTCAGTAAAAACGAGGTTTTCAAAAAGATTTCCCTTGTTTGCGGAAAAACGGAAAGAGACATTTGCAGGAAATGCGTTATCTTCGCAGTAAACTTTCTTTTTATTTCTCATCTGAGCAGCTACCGAATAGGAAAAAAGAGGGATTTCCTTAATAAGAAAACTCTTTTCCAGAAGTCGCACAAATTCCTTCATGCTCATATCAGATGACTCCATCTTTTTTCCAAGCGAACTGTAGGAATATAGTGCCGATATGTTTGACAAAAGATAGTGTACAAGCTGACGAAAACCTTTAACTTCCCTTACCGTACTGTTTGCAATACAGTCTTTAAGAATAATTGTTTCATAATACGAAAGAACGATATCTCTGCGATTTTCCTCATCTTTTGCCGCAACAACTTCGGGGAAACCGCCGAATTCAAGCATATCATCAACAATTGCAAGAACTTCACTTTTCCGTTCATACAGCGAGAGTGTGTCTTTTATACCTATATGCCGGAGCCGCTCAGAAAAAGAATATGGATAAACATGTGAAACTATATATCTGCCCGAAAGACGGGTTGCATATTCCCCTTCCAGAAGTGAAGAATTTGAACCAGTTATACATATTTTTTTAAAGCGACCTGAATCATAGGCACTTTTCACAAACTTTTCCCAGCTGTTCACCTGCTGAATTTCATCAAAAAAGATATATTCCATTTTCCGTCCGGCAAGCTTTTCAGCGGTTTCAATGACTGTTTCCAGATTGCGTGGATCTTTACACACATCAATAAAAAACGGATCATCAAAGTTAATGCTCAGAATTGCACCAGAATTAACTCCTGATTCAAGAAGATAGTTGATGATCATCTTGAATATTGTTGATTTTCCACTTCGCCTTATACCTGTAAGAACAAGCATTTCCTTAAGAGCAAGCTGTTTTTTTACAACTTCAAAAAGTTCCCTGTCAAGATAGTCTTCATATCTCCCGTGAATCCAGTGTCTGTTTTGAAAACTTATTGCTTTTTCCATGATTTCCCCTAATATAAAATGAGCAATCGCTATATTTTACATATTATAATATGAGAAATCAAGTATTTTGTCACACTGTGAAGTGAGTTTTTTGTGTTTTTCTTTCAAAACTAATTCGTGCTTTTCAGATACTTCAGCGGATCGACCGGTTTTGAATATTCTCTTATTTCAAAGTGGAGGCGGGGGGTTGCGGCAACTCCTGTCATGCCGGAAAAACCGACAAGTTCACCTTGGTTTATTATCTGTCCCTCTTTTGCTGCATTTTCTTTCAAGTGTGCATAAACACTTATAAATCTTTCGTTATGCTGAATGATGACCATGTTGCCGAATCCGCCGTGGGAGGCACTGAAAAGGACTTTGCCGTCTGCGGCGGCTCTAACTTCCGTTCCTTCAGCAAGCTCGATGTCAATCCCTTCGTTTCTGTTCTCAAACTCTCCACCGAAAGGAACTGCCACATTTCCAGCGGCAGGCCATTGAAAACTGACATGTGTCTTATCTTCAGCAGGATTTTCATCCGGCTGAATTTGTTCCGGTTTCTGATTTTCAGGAACAACTTCTTTTTCTTCAACAGATTCCTCATACTTAAGAACTTCTTTTGCTCCCGGAATGAAGATCGTCACCCCTTCATCAAGAACTGAAACATCTTCAGGAATCTGGTTTTCAGTTCTTAAAACAGATGGCTCAATATTGTAACGCTCTGATATTATTTTAATATTTTCGTTTTTCCCGACTTTGTGATAAACGCCGAATCCCTGTGTCAGACATGAAACAGAAAAAACAACAAAGAACACTATAGAAATATTTTTCATCATCCTTTTATCGATCCTGTCAACTCAGCAAGTGTTTCGCCTCTTTGTTTTAAATAATTCTCAAGACCTTCAACAACTTCCTCGGCAATTGATGGATTGATAAAATTCCACGCTCCGATCTGAACAGCTTTTGCGCCAACTATCAGAAAATCAAGAACATCTTCAAGCGTGCTTATACCACCCATTCCGATGACTGGAATTTTGACCGCTTTTGCAACCTGCCAAACCATTCTGAGTGCGACCGGCTTGATTGCAGGGCCGCTTAACCCGCCGATCTTATTGCCTAAAATGAATGTTCTCTTTTCACGGTCAATAGCGGTTCCAATTAAAGTATTTATCAATGAAACGCTGTCAGCTCCGCCAGATTCCGCCGCAAGAGCGGTCGTTGTTATGTCAGTCACATTGGGTGAAAGTTTAACTATCAGAGTTTTATCTGTAACCGCTTTCACTGATTTTGTAAGTCGTTCAATTATTTCAGGATTTGCACCGAATGCACTCCCCCCTTTTTTTACATTGGGACACGACAGGTTCATTTCGAGAGCATCTATCCTTTCATCAGTTGATAAAATTTCTGCAAGTTTTATGAAATCTTCTTCAGTACCTGCGTAAAAGTTCACAATTATTGCACTTTTCACATCTTTTATCGTCGGCATCACTTTTGTAAGAAACGCTTCCGATCCGCAGTTTTCAAGCCCGATCGAGTTAAGCATTCCCGATGCAGTTTCAACAATTCTAGGAGCAGGATTACCGCCACGGGGCTCAATTGAAATCCCTTTTGTGCAGAAACCGCCGATCTTATTCAGATCAAGATAATATGAGAACTCAGGCCCGTACCCGAAAGTGCCTGAAGCGGTAAGTATTGGATTTTGCAGAGTCATTTTGCCGATTTTTACAGACAGGTCCATTGAATTTGTCTCCTATTGTGTCACTCTTCAAGTTCAGATATTGTCTCTTCTGATCCACTGCTGGGCTTCTTTTTAGGACCGATCGATTCATTGCCTCCTCCTGTCGCAGGTGCTCCGAAAGACGATCCGCCGGAAGAAAAACCTTTTTGCGTGCATCCTTTCTGAAATCCTGAATCACATGCGGCTTTAAAGTATTTACCCGAATTAAGTAGTTCCTTGTTCCCGCCGATTCCTTTTTTAAGCATATTTCCTGTGTAATAACAAGCCCTTCCGTGTCCATAACTGCAAGAAGTCGCAAAATGGTTTTTTGCAAATATCAGGTTTTTCATCCCTTCAATTCCTTTATACCATGAAACTCCAAGCTTAAAGCATGCAGTCGCATCTTTTTTTGTTTCGCAACTATATTTTAGTTTTTCTCTGGCACTTTCACTAACTGCTTTTCCGCTCTTTATCGCATTAAGCAGTTTTTCAGCAACAACTTTTGAGCCCGATGGAAGCGAAGAGGCATCAGGAACAGTTTCAGTTACCGAAAGATCGATCTTTGCCGTTTCTATATCGATCATTCTGACAGTTATTACAAACTGGTTGCCAAGCGGCCCGAGCGTTCCTGTTATAAGCTTGTTTATCGCAATGAATTTTCCCAGTTCCACAGCTTTTTCCGGCTCAACAAGACCAGTCATCTGCAAACCGTGTTCATCAAGGATCTTTTTAAGCTGACTTCTTTCAACAAGCTCGATCTTCGAATCTGCGGAAAGCTCAGAAATTATTATCTGGGTAACTGTGGAAGCATAATCTTTGTAGTAAGTTCCACCGTCAAGGTCTGTAACAGCAACTTTGATATTCTGAGCATACACAAACACGGAGCAAAGCAATATTGCAAATATTATCAAGCAGTTGCGCCTTAAATTAAACATGATCGCCTCCGTTTAATCCGAGAGGAATTCCTCAAGATTTATTGATGAGAAAAACTTTTTTACGACAGCAAGAGAAACATTTTTTGTCTCCTCTCTTATCTTCATCTGTTCATTCTGAGGAGTTACAAAGAACGGCTTGTGTTCATAGTGAGTGATCTTATATTTCTGACCGTTCTTGAATGTGTGGATGTCAACTTCAAGAATATATTTTCTGTAATTATCAACAGTTATCGTGCTTCCTTTAAGAGTTACGACTATCCAGTGGGGAAGCTCCTCGTTCTGAGCAGGAATTATCCCGAAATCAAGAAGTTGCTTTTCAATGTCATCAACCATTCTCACTTCGCTTATCACCTGAAGATGAACCTCTTTTTTTGCCATTTTTTCAGGAATAAGCACCAGTTCAACGAATTTCTTGTCCCCTTTTGAGATCTGGAAAGAACCTTTAAGGTTTTTGTAACCGTCGGCTTTTATTAAGAAATTGTAACTGCCAGGTTTCAGGAATATCTTTTTATTGATGCTGTTTACAGTTCCGTTTATATCAACACTCCCTTTAAGACCCGTTTTACCTGAAAAATAAATGGAGCCATGTGAAGCAAGCCGTTCAATTTCATTTTTAACTTCGCTTAACATGCTGATATACTTCTTCTTTTCAGGAACAGAACTGTCAGGCACAGAATAAAGCAACGAAAAAGCGAGATATATCGTTGTGAGAATTGAATCATATTTAACCGGCTCAAGCGCTTCAAGGTCATCCGGCAGAGTTGTTATAAGATAAGTTATTGTATTTATTACCGCCTGCGCTGACATTAAAGCAGTGACCTCATAACCCTGTGTCACTTTTTTAGGGGCTGTAAATTCAACACCTTTAAGGAAAACAGCAGAGTTGACTGTGATGTCATTTTTCAATGATTCTGTATACTTGCCATCTTTTTCCACCTGAGAAAGAGATGTTTCACCCTTGATCCGCGCAACGATCGAATGGCTGAGTTGAGTGAGAGCATCCATCTTTGCAGTTTTTTCGCTATTGCCATACCCCGTTCCCTTTAAAACGGCTGTTTCGACATCAACATCGGGAATAGAGGGTTTGCCACCTTTTTTTGATGAAGATGCGGGAGCCGGACTTGCCGGCCCCGATCCATCAAGTTCTGCAAAAGCATCGGAGGCATCTTTCTTCACTTTGCTGTAGTTCCCTTTTGCCGTTAAGCAGACTGGAAGAAAAACAGCGATCAGAAACATTATTCCGATGCGCAAAACAATATTTTTCATTACTTGACCTATTCAATTGTTAATTCAATGTTACCTGTGCTTGTTGCTTTGAAAACAAGGAATGAGCCGGTATCGCTTACTTTTTCAAGTTTACCCGGGCCGCTGTAGTTGTTCTTAATGTTCATGAAAAGTTCATAAGCGTTCGGAACATCTTTTATGTAGGCGATATAGCTGAATGTAGATTTTCCGCCACCCTGTCTTTTTATTGGTCTTGGTGACATGTTCTTGAGCGCTCCGTAGATTGCTTCATCAACTGCCGGGCCGTCATTTGAATTTGAAAGTACAGTAACTTTGAATGGCTTGCCCTTCTTAACCATTTCCATCCACTCTTTCTTGATCTGGCTTAATATTTTTGAAGAAGCATCATTTGTCGCTTCCTGAACAAGTGCATTCGGGTCGGTCACTCTTCTTTCTGCTGAATAACCGGTCGTGGAACCGAGCATTTTGCCTGAGGCAGTTTCATAAACTTCCACAACTACTGAAGCTTTTGCTGTTCCCATGCTTCCTGCACCGCCAGAATAATTTATTTTTGCATAGATATCGCTTCCAAGTGAAAGGGCCATATCGTGCATCGGATCTGTGTCGGCACCTTCAAGCGTAGAGATCTTGCTGACAAGATTGTTGACCTTGTCGCCCTGATCTGCCTTATAAACTTCAAATGAATTGTCTGTGAAATATTCCTGAATTACTACAACTGCGGTTTTTGCATAGTCACCGCCTTTGTCGGCAAAAACTGAAATTGTGGGCATTCCGATCTTTTCACCGATATCTTCAGACGATGAGATGATCTCGCTTGCAACAAGTTCTTCGGTTATCATTGCCACATCAACTTTGAAAAGATAAGTGAGCTTTGTCTTGTCACCCTGTTTTGTCTTTCCTTTGATCTCTGACTGATATCTGATGTATTTTGCATTGTTTGCATACATCTGCTGAGCAAGTCCGACTGCTTTTGTCTTTTCTGCAGGAGACTTCAGTATGGGTTTATCTCCCCCTTCAAGAACGAACCATATTGCGGTTTTCTTTGCTTCATTTGTCGCTTCTTCCATTGTGCATCCAAGACCAGTCGCCTTGATCATCATTTCGCCTGTTCCTGAACTTTCAACAAAACTTGCTTCATAACTTGCCGGAGTCGGCTGAGTGTTTGCATTGCAGACCGGAGCTGAGCCGCAGCTTGCAAAAAGCATTGAAATAACAACTGTTAAACTTACTAACATTCTTTTCATTTTGATTTCCTCCCAGAAATTAAAAATAAACCTATTTATATAAACGCCCTATTCAGTTTCTTTTTCAACTTTTTTTTCTGATTTTCTTTTTACAGCACATACCTTTGACGGCTTTGTATAAAGTTTTGCCATAGTTCCAACGATCGGAAGGTGAAAGTTAAAATCAAGTGTAGCAGTTAAGCCCATTGCAAGAAGATCACTGTCAAGTTCTCTATCAAGATCGTCTTTAACCTGAACAACAAATCCGAGATTCCAGCCACCTTTTAAAACAACATCAAAAGACGGATTAACGCTGAAACCAAAATGAAGTTGAGGATTTACAATGAACTGCTGCATTGAATAATCATTGAGTGTAACACCCCCTTCATAGGCAAGGTTCAAAGCGGGAGCAATATAAAAACCGCCTGCACCGACATATAATCTCTTTGAAAAACCGAGTCCGCCGCCAAACCAGATCGGACGACCTGCATCAACAGAATCATCAATTCCGAAACTTGTCTGAAAGAAAATGTCCATATAAAATTCGCTCAGTGCAGAACTGTTTGTTGAATAACCAAGATCTATGCTCACCCCGAGATGGAGTCCGGGCGAAAGGAACATTCCGCCGATATCATCAATTAAAGCACCATTTGTGTCTTTTATGCCTGTAAGAAGTGATGAATTCATTCCCAGACCGAGATTGAAGAAAAGACCTGTCCACGGATACTCCCGCAAAAGGTCGGCTTCTTCAGCTTTTCCGTTTGTGATCTTCATTATTGTCGGCTTGTTATAGTCATCCGAGCAGTTCTCGCTTACTTT
>JAGOEX010000306.1 GCA_017997475.1 bacterium | reverse complement strand
ATTGTGACTTCAACAAGTTTGGCAGTAAGAGTTCCTTTTGTTTCAAGAGTTCCTGCTTTGTTTTCTGTGATCGTAAGTGTGCCGCTCTGCTGAAAATAGGTCTTTGAGTAGTCGTCCTCAAAGATCAGAACACACTCGGAACAGGAATTAAAATTTGCATTGACACCTGCTCCAAGATCATAAGTTCCGGCAGGAAGCTCAGGCACAGGAGAATAATCTTCCGTGTAGAATTGAAATGATATAATGTCTTCAAGGGTTTCGTCTCCAATCTGCTTTGAAAGAGTTCCTTCATACATATCTTCTCCCTGAAGCAATGCCATTGATTCGATTGAAATTCCTACACACTCAACAGCTGTGTCGCCGGTGTTTCCAGTGTTTCCGGTGTCACCGGTATTTCCTGTATTGCCTGTGTCGCCAGTATTGCCCGTGTCACCGGTATCACCTGTGTTGCCTGTGTTTCCAGTATTGCCTGTGTCTCCTGTGTCTCCGGCGTTTCCGGCGTTTCCGGCGTTGTCAGAATCATCTTTGTCTTTTATTTTGTTGTTTTCGCATGAAACGGCAAAAACAAGTGAGCATGTAAGAATGGTGACAATGAAAAATCTTTTCATAAAAATTCTCCAAAAGAAATATTTAGCAACTTATTATAGGTCAAATTCAGGTTAAAGGAAAATAAATTGAATGTTTTCAGGTAAAATAAGGTGAAGTTCTTGCAACAGTGACGGCATTTACACTTTCAGCACCGTTTTTTCTAAGAAGTTCAGCAATTGAATTTATCGTGGAAAAAGTTGTGCAGACATCGTCAACAATGAGAAAAGAACGGCTCTTTACATCTTTTGTGAGCGAAAATGCGTTTTTAAGATTTGTCTGTCTTTCTTCATAGGTTAGAGATGCCTGCGGTTTCGTCCTTTTCACTTTTTTGATGAGTCTGGCGTCAAGTTCGAGCTTATGTATTGAAGCAACTCTGTCGGCGATGATCTGTGCCTGATTGAAAGATCTTGAGAATTTGTGGAAAAAGCTCATTGGAGGAAAGATCACAGTCCTCCCGTTCACAATGTCAGCAGGAACATTCATTGCAAGAAAAGTTCCGAGAACTGCAGCAAAGGACTCGATTTTTCCATATTTCATTTTTGATATGACACTTGATACCGGGCCGGAATAGATGTAACAGGAAAAGATCGTGTCAAAAAATATCTTTTTACCGCGGCACGAATTGCAGTCTGGCTTTGAAGGGTCGAGTGTGAAAGCTCCGCATCTGCCGCATCTTCTTTCAACAGTAAGTGCAAATTTTCCGCATTCACTGCAGAACAGTCCGTTATCTGCAGTTTTTGAACCGCAGATGAGACACCCCTTTATCAGAGAGCTTTCAATATCCATATCTGCGGATGATAGGTGAGAGAATACATTTCACCGTCAAAGAATTTTTCTTTGTATTTTGTCTGAAAAGTCTCAAAGTCCATAGAAGGAAGAGAGCTTGAAACCCCCGAAACTCCAGTTGAGGAAATATGTTTGAGAACTCTTTTTACAGAAGCGAATTTGAGAGTTTCCTCCCATTCATTGAAATAAAGAACTTTGTATTTATCCTGAATCTGTTCTTCAAGATCTTTTCTGACAACATATTCAAGACATTTTCCTGTTATTTCTTTTGTTTCTTTAAACTGCGATGGGCCGAAAGTTGTAAATCCGGCTATCGCATTGTCGTTGAGCCGTGACCGGACAGAATGGAGAAATCCCGGCAGATCATTGAACCATTGAAATGCCGCATTTGAAACAAGGAGATCAATATTGCCCGGAAGTTTGGAAACATCTTCACCGTCACAGACAAGAAAATTCTCTTTTTTGCACCATTTGACGATGTAAGGATATGCCTCTTCAAAAAGATCGTTGCAGAAAATAGTTTTGAACCTGATTTCTCTGCTCAGATATTTTGTCAGTTTCCCTGTTCCTGAACCGATCTCAAGAACAGTGCCGAATTTTTCAGGGGAGTAATTGTTAAGCTCTCTTACAAGCTCAAGCCCCATCAGCCGCTGAACTGAAGCGTGATCATCGTAAGAATGAAGTGCTTCAAGAAATTTCTTTTTTACTCTCGTTTTGTCTACTGTCTGCATAATTGAACTATCTCCCCCCAGCTCTTAAACCCGTAAAACGGAAAATGACCCCCGTCAATCAATACATAGTTGAAATCGTTCCAGAAATCAACTTGATTCTTTGAAAATATTATTCTGTCCGACTTTGAAATGAGAACTTTCTGTACTTTTGAAAGATCACTGCTCCCTTTTTCACTATTATCACGGATGAATTCGAGTTCTTTTTTTAACTCATTAATATTGTTGCTGAATCTAAAGCTTTTAACGAATGTTTCGTATGAAGGACCATCCGCGAACATATTTTTTCTGAACTGATCCAGGGTCTCTTCGTTCAGGTTTGCAAGGGTTTTTTCAAAAACCATTTTTCTTATGCCGGAATGGTTGTCAACCGGTTTCATTGTTCCGTTTACTGCAAATATCTCTCCTGAGAAATTTATCTTTGAAAGGGCGGTTAAACCTGTAAAAACACCGAAAGAATAAGCAATTGCAATAATTTCGTCATATTTTGCGAAGTCGATCCCGTCAGGAATATCAAAAGAGTCATATCTGTGAAGCATCGCGACATCAAAGTGAGAGCAGTCAAGAAAACCCATATGTTCCGGCTCAACGCTCCAGCCCGAAAAGAAAAGTATGAGCGAACCGTTCCCTGA
>JAGOEX010000305.1 GCA_017997475.1 bacterium | reverse complement strand
TTCGAATCAGGAAAAGCTTTGCCATTGGGATCATATTTCAGAAAGTTCTGACAAATTCATGAATTTTTTCAACAGCTTGTGAAATCTCATCAACTGGTTTCGCGATGCTTATTCTTATCATTCTGCCACCGTTTTCGCTGAAATGAATACCGGGAACAACCCCTACTTTCTTTTTTTCATAAAGATCAAGGGCAAAATCAAGGCCGCTATCAAACTTCTCAGGAATCTGAGTCCAGATGAAATAGCCACCGTCAACAGGAGGAGTGACAAAACCCGAATTTTCAAGAACTTCAAGCCCCGCATTAAAAGAAGAGATCAGTTTTTTCCGCAGCTCTTTTAAATAATCTGCCCCGAGATCATTTTCATTAAGATATTCAGCAATTGCAACCTGAAGCAGTGAAGGAGAACTGAGGCCGGTATAGTCATGGATCTTTGCAATTTTATCAATATGCTGACTGGTTGAAACGATATATCCGATCCGCCAGCCGGTGATCGACAGCATTTTTGAAAAAGCGGAAACTATAAACAGATTTTCATCAATTTTTTCAAAGGGAAGATATGTTCTGTCATTAAAATAAAGATCGCTGTAAACCGCATCAACAAGAAGGAACGCACCGTTGTCGCGGCATATTTTGTGAACGGAATCTATTTCATCTTTTTTCCAGATCCTGCCGTAAGGATTTCCCGGAGTGCAGATCATGACAAGCCGCACTTTTTCATTTTCAACAGTTTTTTCAAGCACTTCCATATCAAAAGAACCGTCTTTCAATGAAGATTGCGATATAAATCTGTCACCATAAATTTTGGGCAGATTGGAATAACTTTCATAAACCGGATCGAATGAAAGAGTTGTCATCCCTTCCTTGAACATCTGTCTTAAATATAGATAAATAGTGGATATTGCCTCAGTCGCACCGTTTGTTATCAGGACATTTGAATTTTCAAGCCCTGCAGAACCGGTTATTCCTGAACTGATAAGCTCTCTTAACGGAGGATACCCGTTTCCTGCACTGTACTGATGAACATTCCGCTGAGTCACCTCAACAAGTTTATCAAGCAGTTCCCGTGGCGGTGCAAAGCCGGGGATTCCCTGCGCACAGTTGATTCCGCCATGAGTCTTCACAAGGTTTGACATATAGCTGATTAGCGATCCGTCCGGTTTTAGCATGACAATTCTCCACGAATAAACTCTGTCTGATGATAGCAGAAAAAATTAAGATTTGAAGGATAAAAAATGGCGCGGTCGACCGGGTTCGAACCGGCGGCCTCCGACGTGACAGGCCGGCGTTATAACCGACTTAACTACGACCGCGCCTCAATCTCGAAAGATTGATGGTGGGCGCTGCAGGGCTCGAACCTGCGACCACCGGCTTGTAAGGCCGATGCTCTCCCAGCTGAGCTAAGCGCCCATCAACAAATGAGGTTTATACTTACGGCTTCATATTTGTCAAAGAAAAAAATGTATTTGAAACATCAGCTGTTATAATTGCCTGAAATCACTTAAAAAAATCAGACAGATCCACTGGAGGCAGTTCCCCTTTCTTTTGCACAAGAGACGCTCTCAGCGTGTCAAGGGCAGTCGCAAAATTTTCAGGGATCTTCTTTTTTTTGAAGAAATTCTTTATGTTCGATTCAACATCTACATATTTTTTTGCAAGGAGCTCCCATTCGAAAGCACTTTTGCACAGCATTATCCTTACTTCAAGATCATTTAATGATTTCAATAATATCCGGCTGTCAAGCATAACTCAAACTCCATCACACTTTTGTTTTTTTCCAGGCTTCAAATGTCGGTATGTCAAATGCCGAAATATAGTAATTTGTCAGATATTCCTTGAATTTCTCGGAATCTGAAAGCACTTTGAACCCGTATTTCTTGTCAATGTACTTAACCGCCTCCATATATATTTTGTCAAAATTCGATCTGCCGACCCTCATTTTGGCTTTGTCAATTTCTAAAGATACGAAAGTTCTGTACGATTTGTAAAGATCATCATTTTCCATTCCAAAGACTGCTTTTCCCGGAATATCATCCTGCTGATCATTCTGTTTTTCAACGGGCTTTTCTTCTTCATCACCTTTTTTAACCGGCTTCTTTTCAACTTTTTTCTGCTGGGTTTTTTCGGGTTTCTGATACTCGGCTTTTACCATTGTCTCTTCATCAAAGGGAACATAGAGAATAAAAGTTTTCTGGTTGTCTGAAACCTGCTCAACTTTCAAAACACCGTATTTTTCAAGGTTTTCAACTGTTTTATCAAATTTTTCATTTTCAAATGACTCAAGACCTATTTTCCTTCTTAAAGTGTTGCCGATGTATCCGAAGTTCTTTTTCTGCTCAAAAACAAATATCATGAGCTTTACAAAACATGCAAACTCTTCTACCGGAAGCATTTTTATTATGTCTGCAAGTTCACCGGGGATAGTAAAATCTTTCGGTTTGACCTTGTATGTGAACTTTGTGAATTCGGATTCTATCAGGGGAAGGATCTCTTCATCTTCATCTTCATCATCTTCTTCTTTGAGTTCTTCGGCTTTAACTGATTCTTTCAGCACTGCTGCCGGAATTTCTTCCTTTTTGATCTCCTCTGTTTTTTTCTCTTTTTCCTTTTCCTCTTCCATGAACTTTATAAGGTAATCCTTGACCTCTTGCTTTGCTTTTTCCATTACAGCTTCAGCGATGCCCTTGATAAGACCCATTTTACCCTCCGGTTATTTAATCTCAATTGTATTTGAAAAG
>JAGOEX010000064.1:2208-12453 GCA_017997475.1 bacterium | reverse complement strand
ATCTCTTTATAAACTGAAGCAGTTCTGTGAACGCTCTCCATCATTATTTCCGGTCCGCAGGTGCATATCAGATCAGGTGTTTTTTCATTATTCAGCATTTTTTCAAGCTGCTGATGGGGATAGCCCTGTATTCCGCAGCTTCCGTCATCAGTACAGAGAATCACTTTGCCGAATTTTTCAAAAAACTCTAAAGCGATGACCGCTTCATCATTCTTAAAACCTAAAAAGAACACTTTGTTTTTTGCTTTTGAGTTCTTTGCAGCATAAAGCAAAGGTGCAACACCGATCCCGCCGCCGACATAGTAAACAGTCCCTTCCGAATCAGGGAAGCTGTTGCCTAAATGCCCGACAACTCTAAGCTTTTCGCCAACTCTCATTTTTGAAAGAAGCTCAGTTCCGCGCCCCGCAATTTTTATCAGAAGCGATAAAACTCCATCATTCCAGTCAAAAACCGAAATCGGTCTTGGAAGAAAAGGATCCGTCCTTCCATCCACCATGCTCAGCATGACAAACTGACCCGGAACCGGCTTTTCGCTAAATGCAACTTCAAGCAGAAACGAGTCGTGATTTAAAAATCGTGTAGAAACTATCTCAGTTACGAGGTTGATGCTCATTGTCCCTCCGTTAAAAAATACATGCAACTATATCAGGAAATTATTTTTTGGCAATTTGATTACTTCACTGAACATTTCCTGAACATTTCCTTGTAAAATTGAAGTACGGATATAAAATTCAACTTTATTCTGTTTTCCAGCGAGTAAGAAAATCTCATCCATTTTCCTGCATATTTAGCTGAATTTCTGCATTATCGATTTAGCGTTAGATTTTTTAGTTGCAGATGATTCGATTTTTGCGTATAAAGCGGAATGATCTTTAAAAATGAAAAATTTTCTGAGGTGTTGAATGACTAAAGAGACGGCAATTAAAATTTTTGAGCAGAAAAGAGTTCGTTCTGCATGGAATGATGATGAAGAGAAATGGTATTTTTCAATTGTGGATGTTATCGGAATATTAACGGAAAGTCCTAATCCGAATAATTATTGGAAAGTGCTCAAACACAGATTAGTAAAAGAAGGGAACGAGTCGGTTACAAATTGTAACCAACTGAAAATGATCTCTTCTGACGGGAAATATTACAAAACAGATGTGGCAGACACAGAACAGTTGTTTCGCCTGATACAATCAATACCTTCGCCAAAAGCTGAACCATTTAAAATGTGGCTGGCAAAAGTAGGTCGAGAAAGAATTGATGAGATTGAAGACCCTGAAATCGGAATTGACCGCTTGATGGAAACATATTTAAGGAAAGGATACTCAAAAGAGTGGATAAATCAGCGGTTGAAAAGTATTGAGATCAGAAAAGAACTTACAGACGAATGGGAAAAAAGAGGAGTTAAAAAAGGGAATGAATTTGCAATCTTAACAGATGATATAACTGAAGCATGGAGCGGATTTAAAACAAAAGAATATAAAAACTACAAAGGTCTGAAGAAAGAAAATCTTCGTGACCACATGACAAATCTTGAACTTGTACTTAACATGCTTGCAGAAGCCACCACGACTGAAATATCAAAAGAGAAAAAACCTGAAAATTTTGAAGAGAACAGAAAAATTGCAAAACAAGGTGGAAAAATAGCAGGAAACACAAGAAAAGAAATCGAAAAAAAGACAGGAAAGAAGATCGTTTCAAAAACAAATGCCAATGAATTGACAAAAAAAGAAACTAAGCAGCTTTCCAGCGATTAAAACAACCATATCTAATTTCAAAAAAAGAATCTATCTTCCGAGTTTAGACCATTTGGGTTCAAACATCAGTTTTACTTCCTTGCCGGTTTCGACCGATTCATAGATCGCGTTTATGAGTTCGAGCGATTTTCTTCCCTCAAGTCCGTCAACGAGGGCGTGAGTGCCGTTTTGTATTGAATCTATTACACTTTCAAGATATCTGATGTGGCCGAATCCATATACACTCGGTGGATTTTCACTATATTTTTGAAGAATTTCATCTCTTGTTTCTTTTGATTCATTCTCAAAGTTCCATTCTTCCATTCTGTTAACTGAAAAACCGCCGATCACGCAGCTCCCTTTTTCGCCGAGAATGGACAATGACCCTTCAAGATCTTTCGGTCTGGTCGCCGTTGTCGCTTCAACAATTCCGATAGCCCCGCTTTTAAAACGGATTATTGCGGCACAAGTGTCGTCAACTTCAATTTTTGAAAGATATGTTCCGTTCATCGCCATGACACTCACCGGTTCACCGAGCATCCATTCAAGAAGATCAATGTGGTGACTTGCCTGATTTGCGATCACTCCGCCGTCAAGTGCCCATGTTCCCCGCCACGGATCTGAATCGTAATATTTCTGAGTTCTGCACCATCTGACTCTCACTGTTCCCATGACAATTTTTCCAAACCCGCCTTCTTGGATCTTTTTTCTTAATATCTGAACCGGAAGGTTGAATCTGTTCTGCTTGACAATGAACAGTTTAACACCGTTGATGTCGCAGGTTTTTATCATTTGATCAGCATCTTCAAGTTTAAGTGCCATCGGTTTTTCACAAACAATGTGCTTTTTAAATTTATTAGCAATATCAATTACATGCTCAGCATGCATTCCGCTTGGAGTCAGAATTGTAACAACATCGGTTTCAGGGTGTTTTGAAAGCATTTCATTGTAGCATGTGTACCACGGCACATTTGCGTTTTTGCCTGCAATTTCAGCTTTTTCGCTGATAATGTCACAGACTGCGACAAGTTCCGCCTTTTCAATGTCACGGATTGCTTCAAGATGTTTTTTTAAGATCCTTCCGCAACCGACGATCGCAAACTTAACAGTCATTTATGAACCTCTTTGGCTTCTGTAATAAAATCAGTGGGTTCCCTGAATTCTTTATAGACCGATGCAAAACGGATGAAAGCAACTTTGTCTATTTTCTTCAGCTGCTGCATTACAAGATCACCGATCACGGAGCTTTCGATCTCCTTTTTTTCAAATCCCTGAACGGTTTTTTCAACCGTATCTATGATCTGATCGATAACTTCAGCTGAAACGGGTCTTTTCTGACAGCTTATCAGAAGTCCTTTTTTGATCTTGTTCCGGTCAAACGGTTCCCTTTCTCCGTTTTTCTTTTTTACGATCGGCATAACTTCTTCGATCCGTTCGTAAGTTGTGTATCTTCCGCCACAGTCTTCACATTCCCTTCTTCTTCTTATCTCTGAATCATCTTTGGTAGATCTGGAGTCAATAACTTTGTCTTTAAATGAGCCGCAGAATGGACATTTCATGGTTTTTTCCGCTTTTTAACAGTTACTTTCTGATGAGAGGATATTTCTGACAGATCTTTTTAACTTCAGCGCGCACTTCTTCTATCACGGAATCATCAATTACAGACGAATCAATGCCGATCTTAGGCGAAAACTCGTTTGTTTTGATGTTCATTATGATCTTGTCCATAAGCCGTGCAACAAGGCGGACATCTTCTTCGTTAAGTCCTCTTGTTGTCAGAAATGGTGTTCCAACCCTGATACCGCTTGTAATGAATGGTGACTGATCGTCAAAAGGAACCATGTTCTTGTTCACTGTGATATGTGCCTTGTCGAGTGCTTTTTCAGTGATCTTACCTGTTTTACCTTTGTTGCGAAGGTCAATGAGCATCAGGTGGTTGTCTGTCCCTTTTGAAACCAGGTGATACCCCATTTTATTAAACTCATCTGCCATAGCCGCTGCATTTTTAACAACTTTCTGCTGATAAACCTTGAATTCTTCGCTCATCGCTTCTTTAAAACAGATCGCTTTTGCGGCAATTATGTGCATCAGCGGTCCGCCCTGCATTCCCGGGAAAACAGAGGAATTCAGTTCTTTTTCATATTTTTTCTTTGCCAGTATAAGTCCGCTTCTTGGACCTCTCAGGGTTTTATGTGTCGTCGAAGTTACGAAATCTGCATAAGGAACAGGGCTCGGGTGAACTCCCGCCGCGACAAGACCTGCAATGTGGGCCATATCGACCATCATCATTGCCCCGACTTTATCACAGATCTCCCTGATTCTGGGAAAATCAAAAACTCTCGGATATGCCGAAGCACCTGCAAGAATGAGCTTCGGTTTGTTTTCAACTGCAAGCCGCTCAAGTTCGGCATAATCAATTTTTCCGTCAACCGGTGAAACACCGTAAGGAATTATCTTGTAAAGTTTTCCTGAGAAATTAACGGGACTTCCGTGAGTCAGGTGTCCGCCGTGATCAAGGTTCATCGCAAGAACTGTGTCACCCGGATTAAGAACTGCGAAATATACACCCATATTTGCCTGAGAACCGCTGTGGGGCTGGACATTTGCATATTCAGCACCGAAAAGTTCACATGCACGGTTTATTGCAAGTTTTTCAACTTCATCCACTACTTCGCAACCGCCGTAATATCTTTTTTTCGGATAACCTTCGGCATATTTGTTGGTCAGAAGAGATCCCTGTGCCTCCATGACAGCATTGCTTGTGAAGTTCTCGCTTGCAATAAGCTCAAGCCCCTCTTCCTGTCTTTTCGCCTCTTTTTCGATGATTTCAGCCACTTCAGGGTCAACACTTGGAATGTACTTAAGATTCAGCATATCATTTCCTCCAAAAGAAGATAGTTAACAAAAAACATATTGAGCATAATACATTAAAATTTTTTTTGCAAAAAAACACTCTTTAAGAATTTTTTCTTATTTGTTCAACACACATTTGACTTATTCAGTTTTTGAGAGATAATGAACAACGCCAACAGTTAAGTTTTGTGTGGGATATTTGTGACTTACTAAGATTTTTCAAGGAGGTTCGATGATGAGAATTGCAACATTGTTGACGACTGTATTTGCTCTGTTTCTGTTTTTCTCATGTGATGAAAAGAAAAGCAGTAACAATGAAAGTGCGGTTGCCGTTACAGCCGCTTATGTTGAAAACGGTGACACCATTGTTGTTGAAGGGACAAACTTCGGAAAAACGGCTCCGACAGCAACACTGACCAAAGTTGAAGAAAACGCAACGCCCGAAGAGCTTGTTGTCGAAGAGTTCAGCGAAACCCTCATCAAGTTTACACTCCCTGAAACATTCGGCGAGGGAAGTTATGTTCTTAACGCTGTGACTGAAAACGGAGATCTTACTGTTACACTTGTCGGACTTAAAGGAGAAGACGGCGTTGACGGTACAGATGGAGCCGAGGGTCAAAAAGGGGACAAAGGTGATCCTGGTGAAGACGGGGTTGACGGCGAAGACGGCGAGAACGGCGTTGACGGAGAAAATGGCGTTGATGGAAAAGATGGTGAGCCGGGAACAGATGGCGAAGACGGAGAGGACAGTGTCTGTGCAGGAAATACCGCTCCTGTCATTACAAAAATTGAACTTGAAAAAGCACCGGGGAAAGATTTCCGTAAAGATGTTCCAATCAAAATGACCCTTGAAACTCAAGATGCTGACGGTGACACTCTTGCGATCATTTTTACAGGGATGGGAGCTGCAATAAAACCTGAAACTGACGGGACATATACTGTAACTCCGACAATGCTTGGCGGACCTTTCATGTTCGGAGTGATCGTGAATGACGGATGTCAGACCGTTACCGGCGACTTTACTCTTGATAAAGTAGTCACATCAAATGATATGGGAGATCAGTCATTATACATTCTTGCTTACAGCGACCTTTTTATCATATGGCCGCAATATGATGAAGGTGAACAAATCGGCAGTCACGGGCTTTCTGATGTTGTGGGGCTTGCAATAAACCCGCTGGATGAAAAAATGTATACTTTCTCTAATGACGGGTACATCCTCTATGAACTCGACAGAAGCACAGCTGAATCAACTATGGTCTGTGAATTTGAGGAGTCTGTTTACGACTTAACTTTCGGACCTGACGGAACACTGTATGCCGCAATGGATTCAGGGCTTTTTTCCATTGATATTACAACATGCGCTATTGAGTTTCTTTGTGATGGCGGCGGTTTTCCATGGGGTGCAATAAACAGTATGGCCTATGGAGAAGACGGTATATACATTAAAGCTGACGGCATATACATTAAAGCTTTTGAATATTCTCCTGTATTTAAAGTGGATATCGATTCAAACGATGTCAGTTTTGTAGCTGAAATTTATTTCCCTGATAACCCGGATTATGAATATTTCTATGTGGAGAGAGGACTTGCTTACAATTATGCAAACGGAAAATTTTATTCCACAGCATATGATGATGATTACGGTGATGAATATCTTATTGTGCTTGATTCATCATGGTTAGGAACCAGATCAATGAGTCTTCCCGGTGAATTGTACGGCATGGCTTTCCCGCCGATTGATAAAACAGCTCCGTCAGATGTGGAAGATCTGGCTGTTGAAGATTCCGGATGCAACTATATCAACCTTGAATGGAGCGTTCCTGAAGAAGACGATATTGATTTTGTATGGGTCACATGGACACCGGATGGTCCTGCAAAACCTTTTAAAACATGGGATAGTGCATTGATAATAGAAGGGATCAAAGCAAATACTGAATACTCTTTTACCGTTCGTGTTGTTGATTATGAAGGAAATATGTCGGAAGGTGAAACTATATCTGTCACAACAGCAGCGGCATGCCCTATGTTTACCGCTCCGACTGGTACGCTTTATCTTCTTACAGGCGCAGGTAATGCAAAAGGACTTCTTTATACGATAGATCCTGCTACACTTGCAACGACACTCATCGGGGATACTGGACTTGTTTCAACGGCAGGTCTTGCGGTAAATCCTATAGATAGCAAAATGTATATCACATCTAACGATACATCCAGTCTGTATGAGGTAGATCCTGCAACTGCGGAAGTCACATTGATCGGATCTATTGGTTATGGCAACATACCGGATATTACTTTCGGGCCTGACGGAACTCTCTATGGCTGGTATCAGGGTGCCAATGATCTTTTAAAGATCGATGTCGTCACAGGTGCAGGTACAGTTGTGGGAGATTCAGCTTTCAGCACAAATGCAACAGGAATTGCTTTTGATGACGGAACTCTATTTGTAAAAACATATAACGCAATGTATACAGTTGACACTACAACCGGTGTCGGCACTCATTTCTCAAACATGACAGGAGTGCTGAATTTCTACGATTATAATGATGACTCTGACTACGATTATCTGAGCAACATACTTACTGTAGGCAGCAACGGATACCATTATTCTATACAGCGTGATTATACAGGTAACAGCTATCTTTATGTTATCGATCCAAGCGACTGGACAGCTAATTTCATTGGCAATATCGGCATAAAGAATGTCGCCGCACTTGATTTCATGCCAGCTCCATAAAAATTCCTGATTTTCAAAATAAATTTGCGAACAAAAATCTAACCAGATAAAATATCCGTCTGAAACTGTGAGGGTTCTTATGACCGATATTATTATCATTGCGATATACTTCATTGCGGTGCTTGCCGCAGGACACTTCTTTTCAGGCAGAAATGAGTCGGTAAAGGACTATTTTCTTGCCGGCAGGAAGATGGGATGGATGATGATCGGGATCTCCGTGATGGTCACTTCATTCAGCACACTTAATTTTGTTTCGGTGACAGGAGAGGTTTTCAGTCAGGGTCTTTATGTCCTGATTTCGGTTCCGATGTTCTTTATTGTGATATACCCTGTCCTTAAATGGTTCATCCCTTTTTATAAAAGTGCTGATGTCACTTCAGCTTATGAATATCTCGAAATCAGATTTGACAGGTCAGTGAGAACTGCCGCAGGAATTATGTTCATTCTCTGGAAAACAGTATGGATGTCGGTTTCCCTTTATGCGGCCGGGGTTGCTCTTGCTTCGGTAAGTTCAATTCCTCTTGAAACGGTCATCCTTCTTTGCGGGATAACAGCACTTATCTATACTGTGAGCGGAGGAATGAAAGCGGTCATGGTGACAGATATGATGCAGTTTTTTGTTATAGTGATCGCCCTTTTGGGGATAATCTTCATTTCGGTTTCGAGTTTTGACGGCGGAATGTCAGAGCTGTTTTCAACAATTGCTGATTCAGGGAGACTGACACCGTTTGATCCTTTTGACAGCTCAATATTTTCATTAAGTCCAGATGTGAGGATCTCCATTTTCAGCACTTTTACCGGTGTTGCAGTGGCATTTCTTTCAAGGTACGGGGTCGATCAGGTAGTTGTTCAGAGATATTTCAGTGCAAAAAATGAAAGTGAAGTTAAAAAAGGGATAATTTTAAATGCATTTGCCGCCTCGGGAGTCATTGTTTCTGTTGCTGTTTTCGGACTGATCTTAAAGGGCTTCAGCATACGCCACGGGATAAACGGAAATTTCCTTGAAACTCTTAAAATATTCATGGCTTCACTTCCTGCCGGAGTTTCCGGACTGCTCTCTGCCGCCCTTTTTGCCGCAATGATGTCAAGCATTGATTCAGGAATAAATTCATGCAGTTGTGCATTTTTCACTGATATTATGCCGGTCATTGGGAAAGAGCGTTCTTTTTCAATTGCCAAGGCAAGGATCGTTTCTCTATTAATCGGTGCATCTGCCATTATTTTTGCATTTCCTATCGGCAGAATGGGTCCAATATTTGAAACGGTCAATAAAGTTGTGAACGGGCTCGGAGCACCACTTCTTGCCCTTTTTGTCTGCGGAGCCGTAATAAAGAAAATTGATGCAAAAAGTGCTCTTGCCGGTTTCATTTCAGGTATTATTGCCAGCATTCTCGTAATTGTTTTTGTCAGAAATGTTTCACTCCACTATTACGCAGTCATAAATTTCATTCTGACATCTGCCTTGATATGGCTGATTTATTTTTTAAGGAAAACGACGAAAACCTTGCAAATTTAATGTCAGGCGTTAAAATTACAAGGTGATTTGGAGACTGTTTCTTTGAGGTGAAGAGATGTATTTGCATAGGATGATTGAAGAAAACATCGTAAAAGCTATCGAATTTTTTCCTGTTATTGCATTAAGCGGAGCGAGACAGACAGGAAAGTCAACAATGTTGAAAAAAATTCTGGGAGAGAAGTTCAGATATATTTCTTTTGATGACTATACAATAAGAAAAATGGCAAAGGAATCACCTTCGCTCCTCCTAAAGAACTTTCAGGAGGATCTTATCATTGATGAAATTCAATACGCACCGGAAATATTATCTGCAATAAAAATGTGTGTTGATTCAGGTGAAAAGAGACGATTCGTGCTTACCGGCTCACAGCAGTTTAATCTTATGAAAAACCTTAAGGAATCTCTTGCCGGCAGAGTTCTGATAATGAACCTTTATCCTATGAGTGTAAGCGAAAAAAAAGGAAATGGTAAAAAGAAACACTGGCTTACAGAAGTTCTTGAGAAAGGACAGCCCCCTTCAGAAAAAACTGAAACAACCGTTGAGCCGGCGGCAGAACTGATCAGAGGCGGTCTTCCCGGACTTCTTGAAAAGCCGGATGTTTTTATTAATTCTTATATTGAAAGCTATATAAAAACATACATTGAAAGGGATATTCCTGAAATGTATGCGGGAGTAGATCCGTTGAAGCTTGCCACTTTTCTTAAACTTCTTGCACCTCTTTCGTCTCAGTTAATCAATAAAAGTCAGCTCGGAAGAGATATCGGAGTTTCTTCTCCCACAGCAAACCGCTGGATTGACTGGTTTTCAGCCGGCTCAATATACAGCATGACTCAGCCATATATAGGAAATGTAATAAAAAGACTTACTCAAATGCCGAAAGGAACACTATTTGACACTGCGTTGATCTGCCACTTAATGCAGATAAGCTCCAAAGAAACTCTTATCACTCACCCCCTTCTTGGATCAATATTTGAAAGCAGAGTTCTCCATGAATTCAAAGCAGTCATATCTTCTGCAATGATCCCTGCCGACATTTATCACTGGCGGACATCTTCAGGTGCTGAAGTTGATATTGTAATAGAAAAAGAGGGGAAGCTTTATGCCTTTGAATGCAAATGGAAAAGTGATATAAGAAAAAAAGATCTTTCCGGACTCATTGCTTTCAGAGAAACATATAAAGATAAAGTCAGATTCTCAGCAGTCATTACTCCGTCAGGAGAAACTTTAGAAATAGATGATTCCATTTACCGGATATCTCTTTTCTGACATTGAAAGAGTCAACCTCCTCTGAAAACTTTCTTATTATTCTAATCGTTAGATATTTGCTGATTGTTCAATAATTCTATTGCCTTATAAACATTTGAATAAGGGCCGCACAAAGCTATAGTTTTTGCATTGTTAATTGCTGCATCC
>JAGOEX010000064.1:0-2108 GCA_017997475.1 bacterium | reverse complement strand
TCTGAAAACTTTCTTATTATTCTAATCGTTAGATATTTGCTGATTGTTCAATAATTCTATTGCCTTATAAACATTTGAATAAGGGCCGCACAAAGCTATAGTTTTTGCATTGTTAATTGCTGCATCCATTTTTGTGACGAGCTTTAGAACCCATTCTTCTTTTTCAAGAAAATGTTCTTTTTTCTCATAATTTCTCAGATGTTTGGACAGCTCATTGCAAAGTTGAGAGTTGTTGTGAAAAGACCTGTTGGTTTTAATAAAATGAAGTAAAAACCAGAATTCTATCGCAGGTAAACTGTCGCAAATTATAACATTTTTGTTTCTTTCATATTTTTTGATGAATTTTTTCAGTTTTTCGGCTTCTTTTTTATTTATTACAGAAACATCGGTGTCAAACACGCATACAACAGTCACATCACCGGATAATAGTTTGTCAGTTGTTTTCTGAATTTCATCCAGACTTGTTTTCTCAAAAAATCTCGGTTTTACAATACACCTATAATTTTTAAGTTTTTTGAGGTGCTTAAAATAATACTGTTCAGTTATTCCTTCCCCGACAATGTAAATAGGATTTTTTGTTTCCATTTTCAGTCTATATTCGGAATTGCACCGAATTTCCCATATTTATAAGCTTTCTGCAGTGATGTTATTCTGTTTAACCCGTTAAATTTATGAAGAGGATAAAGATCAGTCGAACCATCTTGTTTCTTTTCCGTAAACCAGAAATTGTCCTTTCTAATAAGATCATCTTCATCAAAAAGGTTGTCATAATGTGTTGCAACAAAAAGCTGTGCATTGCTCGATTCCTCTAAAAACTTCTGAAGCACATATTCAATAAGTCGGGGATGAAGTTTCGCTTCGATTTCATCAATTGCAAGAAAAGCATTTTCTTTAATTGTTCTGAATAATGCACCTGAAAGTCCGAACATCCTGTTTGTTCCGTCTGACTGCATATCAACAGGTAAATTGAAGTGTTTTTCTGAGCCATCAACAAATACTGAATGTTCAAACTCGGTATTTCTATGTTTAAATTTTCTTTCTTTTTGAAGCCGGTTGATTTCGATATCAGGAACTCCGATATTTTTAAGCCGAAGAATCATTTCATCCGTTACATCTTCCTCAATTTCCTCTGTTTTTATTGAAGAAATATTAAAATCAGCTTTCTTTAGATAATCCAAAGTATTCTGTCTGCATTCCATGTTGCTGCAAATAAGATTTTCTGTAAAATTTTTAAGAGAAGTCAAAGGTGTTATCGGAGGCATCATTTTCTTTTTCATCCATTCGGCAGCTTCATTAATTTCAAAAATATTTGCATTCACCTGATTATATGCTGCAAAAAACGATATGTTGGGCAGACATTTTACATTTATTTCATCTTTTACAACATCTTTAACTTTAATTTTTGCTCCGAAAGCAATCTTTGAAACACCATCCTGATATTTCCTGTCAAAAATATTAGCCGGCTGGACACCAGGATAAAAATCGAGCTTTTCAGATAAAACAATATTTTTGTGAACAGAAAGAAAATAGGTGAATTTTAAAGTGTTGTGATAAAAAATCACAGAAAATTCAGATGGTTCATTCCGACTTGAGTTGTCAAGAAGAAAAGGAATTGCTTCAATGTTTTCATCCTTGTCGTCAAATACATTAAACCAGAATTTTTTCAAGAAACCGATTGCGTTTATAAGGTTGGATTTTCCGGAAGCATTTTTTCCATAAACAATCCCGAGTTTTAAAAGAGTTACACCTTTGGCTACATCAACTGTGTGAATTTTCCTTAAGTGCTTGTCTTTTGTAGCTTCGAAACTCAAAGTTATTTCATCTTTGATTGACAGAAAGTTTTTAACTGAAAATGAGTGCAGCATAATTTCACCTGTATTAAAAAGAAATACCGAAAACCAACAAAAGTAAACCATAAAAACCGGAAAAGTCAAGCTCTATTTCTAAATTTTACAAAAAACAATCAAAATTTGCGCATACAGGGCAGAGACTGTTTTTTTGTCAACTCTTTTCCCAATCTCTTTTTAACAAATCCACCAATCTGAAAACTTCAATTCCCCGTTAAACTTATTATAATAGCTCCGTTGTGTTAAATCTGTGGAGGAAAA
>JAGOEX010000304.1 GCA_017997475.1 bacterium | reverse complement strand
TGATGACTTCTGCTGTTTTAGTCGATCCGTTTTGAAGCAGATCCTGCGGACTTCCCGAAAAAACGATCTTGCCTCCATTTTCACCGCTATCCGGACCGAGTTCAACGATGTGACCGCTTTCGATAATAAACGATGGATTATTTTCTATGGCAAATATTGTATCACCTTCACTGATATTTGATCTGAGTACGCAGATAAGTTTTTTCACATCCAGAGAGTGAAGACCTGATGACGGCTCTTCAAAAAGAATATTTCCTCCTCTTTTTGCTTTTGAAAGGTATGTGGCGAGTTTAATTCTCTGCGCCTCTCCGCCAGAAAGAGATGAAGAGGTCTGCCCTAATTTCAGATACCCTGTCCCGAGGTCTGAAAGGATCCTGAGCGTTTTTATAATCTGAGGATATTCCTTAAAAAATTCAATGGCTTCTTCAACTGACAGATCCAGAACATCTGAAATTGTCTTCTCTTTATATTTTACTTTCAGAACTTCATCGTTGAATCTTTTTCCGTTGCATAGTTCACAAACTGTTCTGACATAACCCATGAATTTCATTCCGATCTCTATCACTCCAGCCCCTTCACATTTCGGGCATCTACCTGCTTCAGAATTGAATGAGAAATGGCTTTTGGTAAGTCCTGCTTTTTTTGCATCAGCCGTTGAAGCGAAAATATCTCTGATTTTGTCGCTTATTCCAGTATAAGTTGCAGGATTTGATCTCGGAGTTCTGCCTATCGGAGTTCTGTCTATCTTTATGTAAGGTGCTGATTCTTTTTCAAATTTTGAGATCAGACAATTCATCAGCGACCGCTTTCCCGATCCGCTGACACCACATATCGCATTTATGGAACCTGACTTAAATACCGCTGTCACATTTTTAAGATTATTGATACTGCAATTACTTAGAATCATTTCATCTTTTTCAGATGCAGTATCGTTTGGAACTCTTTTTTCCTTCAAAGCTCTTAATGTCGGAGAGATAATATCTTTCCCAAAGGCACAAAAATCGTGCAAACTTGCTGAAAAGATTATATTTCCGCCGTTGACTCCGCCGCCGGGGCCTGTTTCAATTATGTTGTCGGCATTGAGAATTGTATTGATATCGTGTTCAACTGCTATCACTGTGTTGCCGTTATCCCTTATCTTTTTAATGAGTTCGATCACCGCTCCCGATTCTAAACCGTGAAGACCGGCAGTCGGTTCATCAAATATGAAAGTCGCCCCCCTGATCGCACTTTCCGATAACGCTGATATCCTGATCCGCTGAATTTCGCCTGTTGAGAGAGAATCTGCGCTTCTAGACAATTTGAGATAAGAAAGTCCTGAATTTATTAAAGGTTTCATCATTTTTACGATTCGGGTCACAAGTGCTTTTTCACCATCGTTCTTTATTTTTGCACCTTCAAGAAATTCAACCAGTTTCACAAAAGTCATGTCGGCAATTTCAGCAATGTTCCTTGATCTGTAAAGCACTTTGAGCACTTTCGGGTTAAGTCGCGACCCGTTGCACTCTGAACACGGAACTGACCGGACGAATCTTAGAATATTTGCGTTACGGTCTCTTTTTAAAATGTCGTTCATAACATTAATAAAACCGGGATAGAACCCCTCTTCTCTCGGTTTTACTGTGATGCCTGTCCATTTCATCCTGCTTTCAAGAGTGTGCTTTCCGAAAGGGACTTTTATCCGGTCTGAGCCGTAGAACATGACATTGAGCTGTTCTTCAGTCAGTTGATCAAGCGGAGTGTCGATTGAAAAACCGTGTTCTTTAAAAACCGTGTCCAGAACATCAAGGGTCACCTGTGAATAGATGATGTATCCGTTTGGAGCAGTTATCTTCAGTGCCCGCTCTCTAACCGATTTTGACCAGTCTGCAACAATGAGATCAGGGTCAAGAAAATCTTCGACACCGAAACCTTTGCACTTCTCACACCAGCCAGTTTCGAGATTGAATGAAAAAAGTGAACGGGAAAAACCGCCTGTTTGAACTCCATCACTTCCGAACCTTGCAAAAAGGAGCCGCAGATGATCATAAATCCCTGAAAAAGTTCCGACAGTCGACTTCGGATTTGATACAGAACTCTTCTGATCTATCGCAATTGCCGCATCAAGACCGGTAATTGAATCAGCTTTAGGACGGTTTGCGACACCGAGATATTTTCTGCTCCAGCTTGGAAATGTGGAAAAGTATAACCGCTGAGATTCCTTGAATATTGTGTCATAAACCAACGATGATTTACCGCTTCCCGAAACCCCCGTAACAACAGTGAACTTCCCTTTTTCTATCTCAACATTCACATTTTTCAGATTGTTCTCACAACCGTTTGTTATCCTGATGAAGCGCTGCATGACAAAACATCCCTAAAAACCATTGCAACGGAGTATAGCTTCAGTAAATTAAGGTGTCAAAAAACAAAGTAGCTTTGAGATGTGATATTGAATTAATTTACTCGTGGTGAAGCTTGAAAAAGTAGAATTGATTAAATGACTTATTGGCGATTATTTGATTTCATGCGGTTTTGTTCGATAGCATTTTGTAATTTTTCTTCAAGCAGCTCTTTTTTTGGCAACTCTGTAAGATATTCAGAAACTTTTATCCCCGACTTTTCAATCTGTAAGAGCTCTATCTGTTCGTGTTTAAAATGTGACCATGACAATTGTCGCCACATTGTAGCGACAATTTTTTCTTCATTAAAAACAGATGCGAACTGCATCATTCTTCTTAGATTCTTTTCCTCAAAACTTTTTCCGTATTTCAAAATA
>JAGOEX010000303.1 GCA_017997475.1 bacterium | reverse complement strand
CTTCAACATCAGAGGGAACATCTGCAATTTTCAATGCCTTTTCAACTTCAACTCCAATTTTTCCTATGGCAGTGTTGTCGGTCAGCCTTGCTCCTACGGTAACGATCCTTTCACGGTTCTGTCTGTTGACCGAAAGGGCTGTGAGTCCTTCTTTTACTTCTGCAACATCTTTAAGTTTAACAGTTGTTCCATACATTGTTTTCAACTGAAGTTCTTTAAGCTGTTCAAGATTTGTACGATCAGCTTTTTTGTATTTGACCATTATTTCAAATTCGTCTCCGTCTTTTCTGTAAACTGACGCTGTATCACCGTAAAATGCGCTTCTTACTGCTGATGCGATCATTGCGGTTTTAAGTCCTACCTGACTTGCCCTTATGCGGTCTATTTTTACTTCGATCTCGGGTTTCAGAGAATCAGCATCGTTGGATATATCGCTGAGTCCTTGTATTTTTTCGAGCTCATTCTGGAATCTTTCAGCCACAGCGGTAGATTTTTTAAAATCTTTATGGGCAAATTTTACAGTAACAGGTTTTTCATTACTTCCTGTCATTCCGCCTGATGATGTTTTTATATCCATTCTTTCTATACCGGGGACTTCTTTTATAACCCTTGCCCTGATTTTATTGACATAATACTTTACACCGACTTCTCTAAAATTCTGGGAGATAAGCTTGGCTCCGGTAGTTCCGCTGTTTGTGTCCTGAACTTTCTGTGAGAAACCGGAACTGTCCGGGCTGTCCGGGCCACCACGCATAAAAGTTTTCAGAAGGTATTTTGCCGGTATCTCTTCTCTGATAATTCTTTCGATGTGCTGTCCAGTCTCCATAGTTTTATCAACTTTTGTTCCAAGAGGAAGTTCATATTCAACCTGTATCATACCTTCATCTCCTTCAGGAATGAAGTCAAGTCCTATGAAAGGAACAAGAAAAAGTGATGCAAAAAAAAGACTCATTGCAGTAATAATAGTCTTGTTTTTGTGTTTCAGTGTGAATTCAATTATTTTTGTATAACCTGTTTCAACGATCAGAAGGAATCTTTCTCCGAGACGGAAAAACCAGTTGTTCTTCTTCTTTTCTTTTTCAAGGGTAAGTATCCTTGAGCTGACCATCGGAGTCAGCAGCATTGCGGCAAGGAGAGATGCTGTAAGGGTAAGGATGACAACACCGGCAAGCTGTCCGAAAAGAATACCCACAAGTCCTGATATGAAGAAAAGGGGTGCGAATATTACTATTGTTGTAAGTGTTGATGCAAGAATCGCTCCTCCGACTTCTGTTGTTCCATCTACTGCCGAATCCACCTTGCTTTTTCCACTCTCAAGATGTCTGGTAATATTATCCAGTACGACAATTGAGTTGTCTACAACCATTCCTATCGCAAGAGAAAGGGACATGAGTGATACCATGTTGAGTGTGTATCCAAAACCGTAAAGAAAGGCAAAAGCAATGATGAGTGATGCCGGTATGGAAAGCAGAACAATAAAACTTGATCTGAATCTCCGTAAAAAGAATACAACTACAAGGATTACAAAAAAACCTGCTGTAAAAACAGAATCGGAAAGATTGCCAACCATGTTAACAATGAAATCAGAAGTATCAAGCAATACATCGACTTCAAATCCATCTGGAAGCCGTGGTGTTATCTCTGTTATCTTATTTTTTATTGCATCAGCGATAGCAACAGTATTGGCACCTGATTGTTTCTGTACCATAAGAAATGCCATATACTCACCGTTTTTCAAGCCGAACTGTCTACTGTCTTCACTTCCCCAGAAAACTCTTGCGATATCTTTTATTCTTATAAGCCCTGAGGGTGTGCTTGCGACAATTGTTTCAGCGACTTCATCTATGTTGTTGTATTCACCTGGAACTCTTATCGTGTAATCAAAATCACCGATCTCGATATTGCCGGCAGGAAGAGAAAGGTTTTCTGCTCTGACGGTGTTCGTTATATCTGAAACCGAAAGATTCAGTGCCGCAAGTCTCTGTTTGTCAGCTGAAATTATGATCTTTTTTTCCATCTGATTGAAATTTATCACAGAACCGACACCGGGGATCCTTTTTATCGGATCAGTAAGTGCGTCTTCAATTTCTTCCGTTTTAAATCTGATATTTTCTTTTTTTGAAGTTACCGAAAGAAACATTATCGGCATCATGCTTGTATCAAATTTAAATATCAGCGGATCTTCTGCATCATCAGGAAGAAATCCTTTCGCAAGATTCAGAATATCGCGTATGTCGTTTGTTGCTTCACTTAGATCTGTGCCGTATTCAAACTCACATGTGACAGTTGAGACATTTTCAACCGAAGTGCTATAGATGTTTTTCATTCCTGAGGTTGATGAAAGGGCAGATTCAACAACTTTTGTTATTTTCTCCTCGACTTCCTCAGAACCGGCGCCTTTGTAGATGGTAATAACTGAAATATACGGAGCTTCAATTTCAGGCATAAGATCTATCGGAAGATCAAAAAGGGAATATATTCCGAAAAGTCCCATTATTATAAATATAACAGAGACCATTACCGGTCTTTTGACTGCAAATTTCGGGAAATTCATAGGTCACCTCACTTTTTCATGTTCTGAGATTCGATCACAGTTATTTTCTGACCTTCTTCAAGTCGTCTTCCTCCTCCGACAACGATGTCTTCATTGCCTTCAAGACCGCTTTCAATAATTACATATCCTTCAACATTTCCCCCCATGAATATTTCTTTGGTGAAAACTCTTTCCGCCTCATTTTTTACATAAACGACACCCGCTTCGTT
>JAGOEX010000063.1 GCA_017997475.1 bacterium | reverse complement strand
ACAAGATAATCCATCGTAAATACCTGAAATAAAAAGACATCTCATCTGGTATAAAAATTGCATTTATGGGGGTCGTTTTGTTTTTGATGAGGTGATCATTTTATGAAAAGTAGGACAATTCTAAATGCCGGGTTGTTTATTTCGATAACTTTTGCAATAGCTTCTACGGTGGGTTTTCTTCTGAGTTTCATTGTGAAGGATGAACAGGTTTTTGTGCCCATTGGAAAAAGCTATTACAGGAACGGACTTGAAGAGGATACGGAAGCAAAAAAGGAGAGTTTCTATTTTGGCAGCAATGTTGAAAAGGTTTCTTCATCCAATATTTTCGACGCCGCAATGAGGAACATCACTGTTGCTGACAATAAAGTGGGAGAAACAACAGGTGACGGTGCCGTTCCTGAGGCGAGTGCAGATGACATATATTTTTATTTTGAAAATCCTGAAAAATGCCCTCTGATGTCCTCGCTGCTGTTGAGCGGAACGATTGTCGCAAAGGAATTCGATCAGTCAATTGCGATACTTCGCGAAGGAAGCAGCAGGGAAGAAGGTGCCATTATTGCCAGAGTGGGATCTGAAGTCACTCCCGGAGTGAAACTTGCTCTTGTCTGGAGAAATTTTGTGGTTTTGACAACTTCTTCCGGTGTAAAGTGTATAGGTGAAGGTGTCGGCGGTGATTCAAAACAAAGTGTTCCTGATCAGAGGTTAACCCAGACAGGAGAGCCGCCGGTTGCCGGAAATGACGGAATTGAGGTGAGAAAGGTCGGTGAAAACCAGTATGTTATAAGAAGACAGGATCTTCAGAAAGTTACAGGCAACCTCAATTCACTTGCAAGACAGGCCAGGATCGTTCCTTCAAAAAAGGATAACGGTTTCAAGGTGTTCTCCATAACAAAGGACAGTCTTTACAGTAAGATAGGTATTCAGAACGGTGATGTGATCAAGTCAATAAACGGCATAGAACTTTCTTCGCCGGATAAAGCTCTTGAGGCATATTCACGGCTTCAGAGTGCATCAAAACTTTCGCTTGATATTGTAAGGCGCGGTCAAAATGAAACAATGGAATATACAATAGAATAGGAGAAAAACATGACTTCTAAGAAAATTCTCTCACTGATGCTTCTGCTTTTTCTGGCTTTTTACGGATATGCGGCTGACGGAGACGACGATGTAAAAGTTCCTGTGAATTTAAATAACCGGCTCAAAGGGATGAATCAGAATTTCAGTCCGAAGTTCTCTCCCAAGCTTGATTCTGCTAAAAAGATTAAGAAAAAACAGAAAGATGGTAAAGAAGAAAAAGAAGAAAACAGTGAAAACATTCAGAATCCTTCTGAAAAGCCGGGTGTGAAGACTGTGACACCGCCTGCTCCGAAAACAATACTTGATAAGAAGAGCGAAGATGATCCTGACGCCTCAAAGCTGAGCGATGCAGTAAAGATCGAGGTTGCAGAAACAAAACCGGTCGATCCCAACATGAAGATCAAGCTTGATTTCAAGGAAGAGGACCTGATAAACATAATAAAGCTCTTTTCCGAACTGATGCAGATGAATTTCATAATTCCTGAGAATCTTGGAAAAGCGAAAGTCAACATGATGGCTCCGCAGAAAGTTACGGTGAGAGAGGCATACAGAACTTTTCTCACACTTCTTGCGGTAAACGATTTCAGTGTTTCAGAGGACGGGAAATTCACAATAATAACAAGGGAAAAGAATATTCCGGAAATGAAAATTCCATTTTATAAAGGGACAGATGTTCCCGATCTTTTCAAAATGGTCGCAACGATCATGAAATTTAACTATGTAACGGCCGCCGATATGGATAAGGTTTTGAAGCTCTTCAGAGATAAGGGTGCGACATCACTTGTTTTTGATGACAAGACGCTCATTGTTGTCGACTATGCGGCAAACATCAGAAAAATAATGATGCTCGTTAAGGAACTTGATCAGCCCTCTGAGTCTGATTCGGCAAAGCTCTATTTTATTAAACTGACACATGTTCTTGCCGCTGACGCAAGAAAGATACTGGAAGACATATTCAAGGATTTTTCAAAAAAAGGGACAAAAAAGAAAAGTGCCGGCTCGGACAATTCACCCAATCTTGCAGGTGTTGCAAATCCGCAGCGTCTTCCAGGTTCTTCAAGGAATCCTGCCGATCCTCCATCAGGAGATGAAGAGAGTCTTTCAGGTGAAAACATGTATCTTCATATTGTTGCAGACGAAAGAAGTCAGCAGCTTATTGTTCTATGTACCCAGACAACATATAACCTGATCATTCAGATAGTTCAGAATATTGACAGAGAAGTGGAAGGTGAAGGCGAGATACATGTTGTGAAACTTCAGAATGCAAAAGCGGAAGATCTCGTAAAAACGCTTAATCAGCTTTCAAAGAACAAAAAATCAACCGGTTCAAAAACAACAGCAAAAGGGACAGATGTCTTTGAGGGCGAGGTTCAGATATCTTCAAACGAATCAACCAATTCGCTTGTCGTTGTGTCATCCATGCAGGATTTCAGAAATCTGAAAAAGGTCATAGAAAAGCTGGATATAAGAAGAAAACAGGTTTTTGTCGAAGCGGCGATCCTTGAAGTGAAAATTGACGACTCACTCGAATACGGAAACGCCTATACTGCAGGCGGATTTGAAGTGAATGTTGCCGGCGAGAAGATCCCTCTTTTCTTCGGGAAGGCGCTCGATTCAAAAATGTCTCCTGGAACTGTTGCAGGCATGGTGGCTCCGGCAATAAGCGGCACTGAAGGTATTCCCGGTCTGGGACTTGCAGGCGGAATTCCTTCGATAGGTGTTATTCTTAATGCTGCACAGAACGATTCATCTGTAAATGTAATGTCAACTCCGCATCTTCTTACAACAGACAATGAAGAAGCTGAAATATCTGTAGGTGAAACGATACCTTTCCCTTCCGGAAACATCATCAGCGGAACCGCAGGAAGTACTGTTACATATACAAGGGAAGATGTCGCTTTGAAACTGAAAATTAAGCCGCAGATAAATGAAAGCGGATACATGACTCTTGAAGTAAATCAGGAAGTAACAGAGCTTGGTGCACCATCACAGTATGGATTCACTACGACAAAAAGACAGGCCAAGACCAAAATAAATGCAGAAAATGAACAGACAATAGTTATCGGCGGGTTGATGAAAGATTCTGTAACGGAAGCCGAAAACAAAGTTCCCATACTTGGTGACATTCCAGTGCTCGGAGTATTTTTTAAATATAAGAGAACCGTAAAAGCCAAAGTAAATCTGCTCATAATTCTTACTCCTCATATTGTTGAAAGCAAAGAGGATTTTGCACGGATACTTAAAAGAAAAATGGAAGAAAGAGATGAATTTGCCAGAAAATTCTATGGTGACCATGTTTCATTTGAAGACAACATTTATCTTGATAAGAAAAGAGGAGCTCTTCTTACGGTTGTGAAGGAAGTTGACAATACAAACCGCAAAGAGGATGAGGAACTGCTCAGAATAAAATCAAAGAAGGATGAGAAGTCGATCATGGTCACTCCCGATGGAGAGGAGGAGATCATCTCTGTTCCTGAAGGGTCTCTTGACAGGGAGGACGATCTCGTTCCTGAAGCTGTACCTGAGTTTGACGGAGAATAGCATGGCAAGGAAGAAGATAGGTGAAATACTTATTGAAAAGGGGCATCTTGATGCTTCTCAGCTAAGCCGCGCACTTGAACTCAAGAGTCAGAGTGACAAGAAAATAGGTCAGATACTGGTTTCCGAAGGGATAATTACCCCTGAACAGGTGGCTGAGGCCTTTGCCGAGCAGACAGGCATCCCTTTGATACCCGAAGATTTTTTTAAAAAGGTCGATCCTTCGCTCCTTTCTGATTTTCCCATCGGTCTTGCAAGAAAGTTCAAAGCGATGCCGGTTTTTGCCGATACAGAGCTTCATGTTGCTGTGACGGATACGGACCCGCTCCTTTTCAATCAGCTCTTCATGCTCTACAGAAAAAATGTTAAGCCATACATCTGCTCTACTTCAAAGATCAATGACCTTATAAATCACGCATATTCAAAGATAGACAGCAATGAAGAGTCGCTGAACGCCGAAGAATTTGCCGATATGAACGATGATTCAGATGTTGCGATCCCCGACCTCATAGATTCCAATGACGAAGCCCCTATCATAAGGTTTGTGAACAACACGATAGCCAAGGCGGTAAAGGATAAGGCAAGTGACATTCACTTTGAATCGTATGAAGATGAGGTAATAGTCCGTTTGAGAAAAGACGGAAAACTTTATACAGTTCAGAGGGTTCCGAAAGCTGCCCAGGCAGGGCTTATAACAAGAATAAAGATAATGAGCCGGCTTAACATTTCTGAAAAACGGCTTCCTCAGGATGGAAACATCAAGGTCAAGATAGCGGGAAATGATGTCGATTTCCGAGTTTCGACACTTCCAAGCATTCACGGTGAGTCAGTGGTTCTCCGTATTCTTGATAAAAGGTCTCAGCAGTTGTCGCTTGATGAAAGCGGATTTACAAAAAGAGATCTTGAAAGGATGAGAAAGATAATCAGAATGAAACATGGAATTTTTCTTGTCACAGGCCCGACCGGAAGCGGTAAGACGACTACTCTTTATTCGGCACTTACCGAAATAAATTCACCCGATGTAAAGATAATAACAGAAGAGGACCCGGTTGAATATCAGCTCAAAGGTGTCAACCAGATTCACATAAACTCAAAAATAGGACTTACATTTGCAAGCGGATTGAGATCGATTCTAAGACAGGACCCCGACATAATAATGGTTGGAGAGATCAGAGACAGGGAAACTGCTGATATCGCGATAAACGCATCATTAACCGGTCACCTTGTTTTTTCGACACTTCACACAAACGATGCTCCCACGGCATTTACCCGTCTGATAGATATGGGCATAGAGCCGTTCCTTATTTCATCAACCGTTCTTGGTATACTTGCTCAGCGGCTTGTAAGAAAGCTCTGTCCTGTGTGCAAGGAGGCATACTATCCTGAGCCGGCAATCCTTGAGGAACTGGGACTTGATCCGGCTGAATATGCGAACCATCCTTTTTATAAAGCTGTCGGTTGTGACGAATGTGCTCACACCGGATATTCCGGCAGAACAGGCATTTTTGAACTTGTAATAATGGATGACGAGCTCAGAAGGGCTGTCGTAAACCGTCTTGACGCTTCGGACATCAGAAAGATCGCCTCTGCTAACGGCATGCTTAACCTCAGAGAGGACGGAGCGATGAAAGCTATAAAAGGGATAACATCACCTGATGAAGTTCTGTTAAGGACACAGGAGGATAACTGATGCCTCTTTTTGCTTACAAAATAATAGATTCAAGCGGAAAGGAAAAAAAGGGGAACATAGAATGTCCCAACAGAAATGCTGTTAAATCCAAATTTCTTTCTGAAGGATATTATATTACTGAAATTCGTGAACAGTCATCCGCTCAGAGTTTCAGTTTTGATTCACTGAAAAGCATATTGTCTTTCGGAAGAAAAAAGGTGCCTCTGGATGAAGTTGCTTCAATGACTAGACTTCTTGCCACCCTTCAGAAAGCTAAGATCCCTCTTGTGGAATCAATAGATGCCGTTGCCCAGCAGCAGGAAAATCAGATGCTGAAAGAGGCACTCATAATAATTAAGGGAAAAATGAACGAAGGTTACAGTTTCAGTAGAAGCGCAAGGGATTTTCCCAATATATTCGATGATTTGTATTGCAATATGCTTGCCGCGGGAGAAGAGAGCGGTGCAACGGACAGGGTTCTTCTCCGTCTTGCAGGTTTTATGGAATCACAGGTCGATCTTAGAAACAAAGTTAAGAGCGCAATGACATATCCTGTAATACTGATGTTCGTCGCCATTATTGTTGTGGGCGTGCTTTTTACCGTTGTAATCCCCAAGCTGGCTAAAATGTTTGAAGATGTCAACATGTCACTTCCTCTGCAGACTGAAATTCTTATCTGGCTTTCGGGGTTTATAGGAAGCTGGTGGTGGCTGATAGCAATTGTAATCATAACGGCGTTTGTCCTTTTCAGGAGACATATCGCAACTGAAAAAGGGGCTTTCTGGTGGAGTGGATTTCTAATTAATATGCCTCTTTTCGGCAGAGTGAACAGGATGGTTGCGGTCAGCAGATTTGCAAAGACCCTCTCTACTCTTCTTCATTCCGGTGTGCCGATACTTAATGCAATGGACATCGTCAAGAAGATCATTGACAACAAAGTTCTTGAAAAAGCTGTTGCGACTGCAAGAGAGAACATAAAGGAAGGTGAATCGATAGCAGTCCCTCTTAAAAGAAGCGGAGAGTTCCCCCCGATAGTAATTCAGATGATCTCGATAGGAGAGCAGAGCGGTGATCTGGAAGAGATGCTGGACACCCTTGCAGACAGCTATGAAAAAGAGGTAAGATACACGATGGATCGTCTGACTTCAATGCTTGAGCCGATAATGATAGTTGCTCTGTCAGTTGTAATTGGCTTCATTGTATTTGCGGTCGTAATGCCGATACTTAAGATAAACGATGCTGTAGGATAATATTTCGGAGGTAAAAATGTTTAAGAAATTTTTTAAAGCCCTTCTTGAAGAACGGGCCGGCGTGGCAGTTAAGGGCTTTTCTCTTCTTGAGATCATGGTCGTCATCACGATAATGACGATGATCATGGGTGCTGTAGGGGTCGGAGTAATGTCTTATCTTGACAAGTCAAAGATCAAGCAGGCGAGAATAGATATTGCGACTATATCAAACGCCCTCGACCTTTATAAGACTGAGTTTGGCAAATATCCTGACAGTGAAGACGGCCTGAGCCGGCTTGTTGAAGAGAAAATACTGAAAGAGAAAAAAGCCCCCAGGGATCCGTGGGGCAACGATTTTATATACATCTATCCCGGAAGCAACAACGAAGACGGTTTTGATCTTTACTCTTTCGGTCCCGATGGAAAGGAAGGGGGGAACGATGACATTGTGAACTGGGATACAGAATAGAGGTCTTATGAAAAAAAATTCCGGATTTTCCATGATAGAAATGCTTGCCGTTGTGGCTCTGGTCATAGTCATGGCAGGTATTTCTGTTGCAGGCGTAGGAAGAATCGGAAGGTATAAGGCATCTGCAGATCTTGGCACATTCAATTCCTTTTTAAGGTTCAATTTTATGCGTTCTGTCAGAAACGGTGAATATATAAGGATCGTTATTGATATGGAAACGGGCTCATACTGGTCTGAAAAGAGCGAAACACCTTTTTTTCTTTCAACAGGGGAAGCGACAGAAAAGAAAAAAGAGGAAAATGATGAAATGGTAGAGAGAATGGAAAACGGTATGGGGACAGATCCATTCAAAGAAGGCGGGTCGGCGCTCGGAATGGAGAGCATAATGCAGAAGGCACGGTTGCTGTCAAGCGAAGATCTTGATAACGATGATTATTTCAACTATGAGAATTTCATCCCCGACAGAAGATCTCTCAAAAAGATACTGCAACCTGAGTTTGAGACCGTTTCGAATCAGAAAAAGATCTCAGACGGACTTGTCGTGACTGGCTTTTTTGCATACCACACACCTGAAATCGTTACTAGAGATCTCATTACCGATAAGGAAATGGAAAAAAATGTTCATATATACATTTTTCCTGAAGGCCGTATTGAACCCTTTTATTTTTCTCTTGGAGAGGAAAGTGATGACGGTGAAACCAGTTATTCTTACATTACATCCGACATGTTCATGAACACAAAGATCCGTCCGGGAAGCTTTGAAGAGGATATAAAGGATATGAAAGATCTTTTTGAAGATAAAGATGAGGAAGGGAGATCATGACAGTGTCAAAGGGTTTTTCACTCATCGAAGTTCTTGCCGCCACAACGATCCTTGCAGGGGTGCTCTTTTCTCTTTCAAGAATTATATCAGGAAGTTATATATACACTTCAAAGATAAGGAACATATATCTGGGGACAGAACTTGCAAGACTTAAACTGCACGATATTCAGGAAAAGATAAAGGAGGACGGTCTTCCTGAAACTGAAATGGAAGAGGAAGGTGATTTTGATCAGAGGGAATATAGTGAATTCAAGTGGAAATACTCAATAAAGCGTGTTTTCATCCCGCTTCCTGATATTTCGAGTTCAGCTGACGACGGAACCCAGACTCAGGCGGAAGAGGCGGCAGGAATGCTCTCTCTGGCAAAAGGGAACATAGAGGATTTCTTTAAGGAAAGGATAAGAAAACTTTCCCTCACTGTTTTCTGGGGACGAGGTGATCGTGATTCAGAGAAAGTCGTTTTTACAATTTTTCTTACAACTGACGGTGCAGTAAAGAGTTTCCAGCAGTATCAGGGCGGAGGCGGTGTTCCGGGTCAGGATCCTTCTCAGGGAAGAGCGAGAAAATCAGATCCCGGTTACAACAGGTTCAAAACCCCTTTAAACAATCCCCCGGCTGGTCTTCCCGGAACGGAACAGAGGTGAAAATGAGCAGAAAGGGTTTTTCACTCATTGAAGTTCTTGTGGCGATGTCAATTACAGCAATTCTTGCGTCATCGGTCTATTTTTCATTTTCAAATGTAATAGCAGGCAGATCAAAGATCAAGGAGATAACCGAAAAAGAGAGAAAAACATATTTCACGCTCGAACTGATAAGGAATGATATCAAGAACGCATTTCTCACTAACAACAAAGGTGTGCCTGAAGAGACACACAAAACGATCTTTAAAAGTGAAGAGGACGACCCTGTCAGTCATTTGACATTCACAACGCTCAACCATGTTAAAATGGCCGCAGGTGTCAAACAGTGTGACCAGACTGAGATCGAATACTACGGGGAGAATGTGGAAGGGGAGAATGTTCTTTTCAGAAGAGAAAGTCTGTGGATAGATGAATTTCCTGAAAAGGGGGGCAATGTATATCCTGTAATGAGCGGTTTTGAAAGACTTTCATTTCAGTTCTGGAAGGAATCAAGCAAAGAATGGGTCGATCAGTGGAACACAGAAAGTGCAGACAATCTTAACGCTCTTCCTCCGAAAGTTAAGATAACAATGCTCGTTAAAGAAGGTGAATCGGGTGAAGAGGATTATATTATAGAAACAGTGGTTGAGATAAAAATGCTCAGACCTTTAAGCTTTTAGGTGACAATGAAGAAGTTTTTTTCCAACATGTTCAAGTCATTTAACAGGCCGAAAAGAGGTGTCGCCCTTCTTATCGTAATCGTTATGATATCGATACTTCTTCCGATAGTTACCGACATGAATTACGAAGCAAAGACTGAGTTTGACCTTGCCATTAATTATAAGAGAAAAGCTGAAGCACAGCAGCTTGCCGCAAGCGCTGTTAATTTTGCAGTTGTCATTTTCGACCTTCAAAAACAGATAGAGGGGATCCTCAAGCAGTTCAACATGGGACAGCAGATTGAAATATGGGATATAATTCCTTTTGACACCGCTCTCTTAAGGGGTTTTGTAACGGCAGGACCTTTTGTAGAACTTGAGGATGTAGTGACAAAAAAGGATGTTGAAAACCCCACCGGCTCAGCACTGAACGATCAGGAAGGTGATTTTTCACATGCTGAAACAGGAGATCCGATATTTCAGTTCCCCGGTGATTTCAAGGTGGAATTTACAGGTGAGGATGACAAGATAAACCTCAACCATCTCGCCTACGGTACAAGATCAGCAGTCATAAAAATGCTTGAAGCACTTATCGAGCCGGAGTTTTATGATTTTATATTTCTTGAAAACACTTCAAGGCGTGAATATGTGGACCGGCTGGAGCTTATTCAGAATCTCGTTGACTGGGTCGATCCGGGAGATGACAAATTCACCGACGGGACAAAGTTTCTCTCAGGGGGAGACGAGCAGTCCGACTATGCCGATTTTCTGCCCGAATACAAAGTGAAGAATGCAAAGTTTGACACAATTCAGGAAGTTATGATGGTCTATGGTGTTGATGATCTTATATACAAGATCCTTGAACCGCACATAACAATATATTCGACAGGAAAGATCAACATAAACAAGGCCAGTCCGGAAATGATCGAAGGCATTATCAGGGCATATGCAGTGGACAAGGCGATGACAGTTTTTTACAGTGAAGATGCGATGAGAGAACTTCTGGGGAAGATACTTGCAAAAAGGGCCCGTGACGGATTCGCCAAGACAGTTGATTTCGTTCAGGCCTGCAAAGATGAAGGAATAGACATGGAAAGCGATGTGGAGAAGATCATAGATGTGTCGGGAAGGGTTTACAGAATAAAGGCAACAGGCATAAAAGAAGGCGTCGAGAGCTGGGTTGAGATGGTTGTTGACAGGGAAGGCAATATTTATTACTACCGTGAAGGGTAAAGTCAGAGGTGAAATATGAAATTTGCTTCTTGCAGAGTTATAGCCGGCAAGTTACTCATTAATGTTTTTTCCAGGGAATACAACAAGACTGTCCTGGAGAGCAGAACAGAATCTTCTGTTGAAAACTGTGCAGAAATATTTAAAGAGGTTGATTATATCGATCTTGTTATACCGGGAAAGGAAGTTCTTTTCTTTTCAAGGAATTATCCGCCTGTTAAATCTTCATACATCAGAAAAATAATCGTTCAGGATATCGAAGTTGAAACACCGTTTCGGGAAAATGATCTTGTTATAGATATGAAAAGTTTTTCCGGAAACGGCGAAACAAGCGTTTTCTGTGCAAAAAAAGAAGCAGTGAAAAACATTCTGGACCTATTTGACGCTGTGACAAGAGATAAGATCAGAAGCATTGTTCCGGAAGAGATACTCCTTTTCAAACTGCCGGAAAAGATAGACAGAGCTCTTTTCATCGGTGATGATTACTCAATGCTCGTTTTAAGGAACGGACAGATAATAATGAACGGAGGGATCAACGATCTTAAGGGTGATCTGAGGACATGTTTCAGCGGCGAGGATCCTGACAGCGAACTTAACGCATGGCTTTCAGTTGCAGGTGACATAAGTGTTCCTGAAGGGCTGAGTGATATTGAAATGCTGATAAGAAAAAGAGTCATTGCTTTTATGGAAAGAGTTTTCGGTTTTTTCGGACCGTTCACAAATTCTTCCGGTATGACGGGAGTCTTCATTAATGACGATCTTGTCAACGGAATGGGAAGACTTATTGAGCAGATCGATCATCCGGTCTTTCCGGGAAGTCAGTCAATTGTGTATGAAGCGTACGAATCACTCGAGATCATACCTGAGATAGTCGATAACGACAGCTCAGTAAGTTTTGCAACGGGTGAGTTTGCATATAAAGGTGGATTTTCGTTCCTGAAAAAGAGAATTGTGACTGCGGTTGTTCTCTATTTTACAGCTCTGATAATGCTGGTTGCCGGAATGCAGATGAGAATAAGCTATCTTGATGAGAGGATCGAAAAAGGAGAGGAGAGAACGAAGACGCTGATGAAAGATGTAATAGGGAAGGAAATGCCGTCATTAAGGCAGGCGCTTTCCATTATGAACAAAACAATAAAAGGTGAAACCGCACTTGCAGATAAAAAGGCGGTATATCCATACAGCGCACTTTATATCATGGAGGTGACCTTTCCTTATTTTACTTTTGAGAACAGCACTATCGAAGTTTCTGAACTTGCAATAAAGGAAGAAGGGAAGATCAGAGTGACAGGGACAAGCAGCACTCTTGAGGATATTAACAAATTCACCGGATTTCTTGAACAGGATCCTTTGATCGATGAGATAAACAGAGGACAGATAAACACAAGAAATGATAAAAGTTCCTTCAGTATAAGTTTCAGCTATGCCGGTCCTAAAAAAGATGACACCAAGGGCAAAAAAGGTAAGAAAAAGGATTCTGAAAAGGATCCCGGGGAGGAAATATGAAAGAAAAGATAATGGAAATGCTCAACAACCTGAGCGAAAGGGAAAGAACGGTCCTTACTTTTCTCATAACCTTCATGATGGTGTTTATGTTCGGAGGGATCTGGTTCCTTATGGATATGACTGTAAGCAACAGAAAAGATACTATTTCTGAGCAGGAGACGATGATACAGAAAATGGTTTCGATGAAAACTCTTTATCAGAAAGCTCAGATCAGGAACGAAGCAATGAAGAGCAGTATAAGCACAAGCAGCGTAAATCTTAATTCCGATATTTCAACGGTCAGAGAGAGTACGGGAATTGGTATAAGCACATTAAAAGAGCTCAAACCCCGGAAGAAAGGTGATATAAGCATAGAGAGAATAGAACTCGGATTCAGAGATGTTTCTCTTGAGCAGACAATGGCATTTCTTTACGGTATTGAGAACAGGGGCAGATATGTTTTCATTGATTCAATAACCATAAAAAAGAGATTCAGCATGCAGAATTATGATGTTTCTGTTGTTGTTGCCGCTCTCAAAAAGGAGGTGGGTGTTGAATAACCGGTTATTTGGAAAAATAAAGGAGATCCTTGCTTCGGGGCGTGCCGGATCTCTTCTGAAACAGACACTTTTTATTAACATTGCTTTTTTTGCCGGGATTTGGCTCGGAGTCAAGATATTTTTTCCTGATGATTTCATCCTTTCAAAAATAAATAAGGAGCTTTTTGTTAAAGATATGGGACTTACCGCAGATGATGTCGGAATATCGATCCTTGGCAACATTTCATTTACAGACGGAACTTTGACCGAAAAAGGTGTGAAAGTCGTCACTTTTCATAAACTTAAATTTTCACCCTCGATCTTCAGCATTCTCCAAGGCAACATATCAGGTGAATTTTCGATAAATGA
>JAGOEX010000062.1 GCA_017997475.1 bacterium | reverse complement strand
GTTCACCATCCAGGGCAGAACCCCTTTTTTTGAAACGGCAACAGATTCGTCAGACCCTTGAGAGATATCTGTAGCATCTTTTTTTGATGCCTCATATTTGTCAATGCAGAAAGTTCCGTTCTCAACCATATCATCGGGGCAACCGTCCGCAATTGCATCAGAATCATCAGCAATATCAGGGTCTTGAATATCATCTCCGGTCTCAATATCTGTTTCTGCTACAGTTGCTTCATCACTGTCAGGCAGAAATTCCTCATCATATGTAACATTTTCTTCTTGAATTTCGTCAGGGTCACTTTGCGTTTTGTCAGGTTCCTGAATGTCTTCATCAGGAATTACACCGCAACCACCTTCATCATTTTTTTCTGTTTCTGACTCGTCAGGATATTTGTCGTAAATGGCAGGATCCTTTTTGTCAGCACAACCATTGAGAACAACAAAAGTAAAAACGACAGTGATCAAAATGGATAATATTTTTCTCAAAAGATTCTCCGTTAAAAAAGCTTCACTCGAAACATTTTAAGAAGATCGGCAAAGTTGTCAAACAGGGGAAATGGTTAGGTATGCTTATGCAAGAAAACAGATAAGATTTCCTTACTCACCAGAAAACTGAAAAAAGTGGAGTTTATTTAGGTTGTTGGGGTGGATAATACATCTGGCAAATTTAGAAACGAACCTTACTTCAGTCCTTCAAAATCAACTGTGATATTGGATTTTTCATCAATGAAAGGGGTGATAAACACAGGGAACTGAAGTCCGAGTTTTTTTGAGAATTGCTTGATAACATTGATTGAATCATTAGCAATTTCAATTTTTTCCGCTGGATACATGTTATAAACAAGTGCGGCAACAGGGATACCTCTGCTTTTTAACATTTCGAGTGTCATCATTGTGTGGTTTATGCTTCCGAGCTTTGGTGAAGAAACCACTATCGTCGGAATGGATCTTTGAGCAATAAAATCAAGCGTTGTATAATCTCTTGTGATCGGAACATAAATTCCGCCTGCCCCTTCAATGAGCACTACTTCAAAATTTTCATCCAGTATTTTCAGAGAGTTATCTATTGAGCTGACATCTATTTCGCGACCCTCAAGTTCAGCGGCAAGATGTGGACTTGCAGGATATTTGAAAACAAAAGGGGCAGTGATCCCATCAAGATCGAAACGGTCTGGCTCAACACCCATTATTGATCTATGTACAAGAATATCTTCAGCAATGCCGTCACATCCGGTCTGAACCGGCTTCATGGTCGTTGCTTTTTTACCGATTAAGAGAAAATACTTTGCGATCAGACCGGTTACGACCGTTTTTCCTATGCCGGTGTCAATTCCTGTGATAAAAAACTGATTCATGTCACTTGTCGTCTTTCTTTCTTAATGTGTGCCTTATCGTTGCAGAAAGAACAGCTTTTCGAAGCCGTAATGATGAAGGGGTGATCTCGACGAGTTCATCATCGTTTATAAAATGGATCGCTTTTTCAAGGGTCATCGGTCTTACCGGTGTAAGCGTTACCGCATCGTCTTTGCCCGATGCTCTCATGTTTGTAAGTTTTTTTGCTTTGCATGGATTGACATCAATATCGAGGTCTTTTGAATGTTCACCTATTATCATCCCTTCATACACCGGCATTCCGGGAGTTATGAAAAGTTCGCCTCTCGGTTCAAGGTTGAAAAGCGCATATGCAACGGCTTCGCCTTGACGGTCTGCAACTATCGAACCGGTGAATCTCACCGGAAAATTGCCGCGATACTCTTCATAGCCATCAAAAATTGAATTAAGAGTGCCCGTTCCTTTTGTGTCGGTAAGGAACTGATCACGATAACCGATAAGCCCTCTTGACGGAACCGAAAATTCCATGAAAGCCCTTTCGGAAGTTGAATTGACAAGGTTGAGCATCCGCCCTTTTCTGATCGAAAGTTTTTCTGTTACAACCCCTGTGAACATTTCGTGGCACTCGATATAGACATGTTCGATCGGTTCGTGGATTTTACCGTCGATCTCTTTGAGAATTACAGTCGGTCTTCCTACACAAAGCTCAAATCCTTCACGCCGCATCTGTTCTACAATGATCGCCATCTGAAGTTCGCCTCTCCCTTTTACGATGACATGATCGTTCTGCGGTGGCTCTTCAAGACGGATGGAGACATTCATCAAGGTCTCCTTGTGAAGCCGCTCCTTGATCTTTCTGAGCTGGACATGTTTTCCTTCGCGACCGGCAAGGGGTCCGTTGTTTATGGTGAAGATCATGCTGACGGTCGGCTCATCGACCTTTATCCTTTTTAGCGCTACCGGCTCTTCTATGGTTGCAACTGTGTCTCCGATATGGACATCTTCGATCCCTGCAAGAATTATTATGTCGCCGGGTGCGGCCTCCGTAGTTTCTGCAAGCTTAACCCCTTCATAAGACTGAAGTTTTGAAACCTTAAGTCTTTGATTCTCACCGTTCTCTTTAATGCAGACAAGTGTTTTGTTGCATGTAACTCTACCGTTAATCACTTTGCCGATAGCAAGACGCCCCATGTAATCGTTATAACTCAAATCTGTGACAAGCATCTGGAAAGGTTTTTCAGGATCGTACTGCGGCCCTTTCATTTCGGAAACTATCATATCCATCAGAATATGAAGGTTTTCCCCCTTGTCATCAAGTTTTTTCTGGGCTATGCCGTCTCTTCCGATAGCATACAGTATCGGAAAATCAAGCTGGTCTTCATCAGCACCTAAATCTATGAAAAGATTGTATATTTCGTCAAGGACCTCAACAGGTCTTGCATCTTTTCTGTCAATTTTGTTGATTATCACCATTATCTGAAGCTTTGCTTCGAGAGCTTTTCTTAAAACAAATCTGGTTTGCGGAAGAGGTCCTTCCGAAGCATCAACAAGAAGAATAGCTCCATCAGCCATGGAGAGAGCACGCTCAACTTCTCCACCGAAATCGGCGTGTCCCGGAGTGTCGATGATGTTTATTTTAACCCCTTTCCATTTTATTGAACAGTTCTTGGCGGCGATCGTTATCCCTCTTTCCCTTTCAAGGTCCATGTTGTCCATGATCCTTTCGTTTACAATTTCACCTTCTCTGAACACTCCGCTCTGCCTGAACATGGCATCAACAAGTGTGGTTTTACCGTGATCTACATGGGCGATGATCGCAACATTCCTGATGTTATCGTTTCTGATTAAGTTGTGCATATGATGTTTCCTATATTTATCTGATTCTGGATTTTACTTTCATGCTTTTCTGCTGGTCTTTGATCATCTTGTTCTGAAGGCGGGTGATCCCTTTTCTGTCAAGCATGAGCTGATACCACATTTCTCCGTATTTTTCCATCTTAAAGGGTTTGTTGTTCTGAAAAGAGATGAGATGTTCCTGTATTTTCTGATTGTCGGGCATTATCTTTGAAGCTTTGTTCAGAGTTGAATGAGCTTTTTCTCTGTCACTGAGCTCTTCTTCATAGAGATATGCCACAGCGGAATATGCGAAAGGATCCTTTTTGTTGAATTTCAAAAGAAGATCTATGTCACGGTCGATGTTTTTTGTCTTGTTGTTCTTGATGTGTCCGATTATAAGCATGAGATAGCCCATCATTATCCTCGGATTTGAATTCTGAAGGTGCTTGTACGCTTCACCAAATTTTTTCTGGGTATACAGGATGATTCCGATCTGGGAGTCGATCTGGGCTTTTACGAGAAATGCATGGTTGTTGTATTTATAACCGCTCCTGAGGATCGAGATCGCCTTGTCAAACTGCTGTTTCTGGATATATGTGTTCGCATCGGTGAAAACATCCTGCAGTTTTTTTGAATAGAACCTTGTAAAGAATATGAACATTCCCATTCCGGCGAAAAGACCGATGAAAACGCCAAAACCGTAGTTGATAAAATAGCCGGTTATAAGCCCCGTCGCCACAGCTATCAGCAGTGAAAAGATCAAACTCAGCATAAATTCCTCCTTAAAAACAAATACTGCACCAATTTATTTAAGGATTAACTTATTTCAAGTAAAAACTTTGTGCTTTAAATGCAATCTGCTAAAATGACCCGGAAAAGGTTCGGAGTTTTTAAAACTATGGTTACTGCGTCAGAAAGAAAACGGGAAGTATTTGAATTTTTTAACAGCAATGTTGGAAATGTCGCTGACAACACAGAACTTCTCCGTTCCGCTAAAGAACTGGTCGGACTGTTCGGAAAGGTCATAAGGGGCTACAAGCTGTATCCCAGAAGCAATCCGGCGTTTTCAAAATTCGGAGACCAGTTTAAAACAAAACTGGATGACATCCTGTCAAAGATCCCCACAATTTCCTTAAAGATATCTCCTAAAGGTTTCATGGTGGGAAAATCGGTTCTTGATACAAATGAAAAAGATAAGGAAATAGTTTTTTTTCTTTACAATGATGGATTGAGAGAGATCTTTTTCCAGAAAGGGACCGCCAGAGAGGAGATAACCGAACTTTTCAATGTTCTTGCCCAGTGTACTCTTTTTGCTAATGAGGACTATGATCTTGCAACTCTTCTTTGGGATCACAATTTTCCTAACATCGGATATATAACGGAAGACGAACTGATAAAAGAAAATGTTGTTTCGTACGAAGAGAACACATTTTCCCCTTTTCTTGTTGAGGAACTCGCATATGGTGAAGGAATTGACAGCATAGGTGATGGCGGAGAGGATGGAGAAGGTGAGGACGGTGATTCACCTGAGGATGCTGCAAAAGGGACTGGTTTTGAACACGATGATTTTGAAAAATATTCGACACTGGTCTTTAAGGAAAACGAAAATATAGATCTGAATGAAATAAAAGAGCGGCTTGATAAAAGAATTGAGAACCACTCTGTTGGAAAAATGGAGATGTTCAAATTTGACGAGGCACTCAAAAAGAATAGCGACAGTTTTGTTGTGAACAGGTTCCTCAGGGAGCTTTCATCCCGGCTTCTACTTTCACAAGGGAATTCTTCCGGTCAGGAACTTCTTGAAACAGCGGCATCGCTGTGGGAGAAGCTTCTTCTTTTCGGATCTGTGAAAGGGGCGGTGCTGTTCATAAAAACATTGAAAATGATCGCTGAAAGACTCGAAAATGATCAGCCCGAGTATTCAAGAAAGATAAGAGAGGGGTTTTCGTCACTTGGCGATAACGATTTTCTTGCAGATGTCTTTTCAACATTGGAGGACCTGCCGTCCGATGAACTTGAGGCAATAGGAGAGCTTTTTCAGATGGTACCGTCTTCCAATATCGGATTCCTTGTTTTGAAGATAAATGATCTTGAATCAACTCAGACAAGAATTTCAGTAATTGAAAGTTTTTCAAAATTTGTTGTTATCACAGAAGACCTTCTTGTTCTTACAAAACATGAAGACTGGAAAGTTGTGAGAAATGCTCTCGCCCTTATGAAAGACAAAAAGGATCCGCGAATAGTTCCTGCAATAAGAAATGCAATATCCCATCCTCAGAAACAGGCAAGGATAGAAGCACTCGCGCTGTTAATGGAGTTTTCCATCGAAGAGGCGATGCCTGCTTTGGAAAAAGCGGTGTTTTCAAGTGAACGGGAGATCAGGTCGATAGCGATCAGGAAAGTTCTTGAACTTAAAGAACCCGTTGTTAAAGCCATTGTCAACAGAGCTTTGCAGATCCACAATCTGAAGAAACTCGAAAAAGATGAAGTGGATGAATATTTTAAACTGATCATTGATATGAGAAGAGAGGATATGTATGACCTTGTCGGGAATCTTTTGTTTTCTGATGATGCCGAAATGAAAGGCAAGGCAGTCATGGCGATCTTTAATGCTCCCACGCTTTCACCCTTTTCAAAATTCATTGCAAAAGCATCGGACATCTCGATCATGTCCAAAATGAAAAATGACGATCTGAAACAATTTTGCCGGCTTTACAAACCTGAAACTTACAAGGAACTTCTTCCAAAACTGGAATATCTCTTCAGTATCAGCGGGTCCATTTTCAACAAAACAGTGACAGGAATTAAAGAAACAGTTTTTAAAGCACTGGTCATATACATTGACGATCCTTCCGCCATTGCATTTTTCAGGAAAGGATTGTCAAGCGGCAGCAGGGAGACGGTATCATTAATTGAAAAAATTGCAGCGAAATATCTATGAGCGAAGAAAAAAATGTGATCTCTTCAGATTTTTTTGAAAATACTGAGCGGCTTGAACGATTAAGGATGAATGATTTTACCGTTGTGTTCAATTCTATTCTGAAAGCCCTGCGTCTTTACGGAGCTGAAAACGAAACAGTTGAAAAAGTAGTGACCAAATTCTTTGAAACATATAAATTCTTTTTCATTTCTGAATCACTGATGACCGTAACATACAACGGCAATGATTTTCTGATAAACGATGTCAGGGTTAAAAAAAAGAAGTCTTCCCAGATCGCACTTGATGATCTTGAGAACTTTTTTATCGATCTTCAGATAGCTTCCATGACCTTTCCTTCAGATCTGAGAACAAAAGAACTGATCGAATTCATTACGACGGGACATGATGTTCTAAAGAAGAATCCCGGACCCGATGCAGTTTTTGAACAGCTTGAAAGCATTTTCCATCAAAAAGGGGTGAGAATAGGTTTAACAAGAAGAGACAGCGCTGATGATGATGATGATTTCAGCATCCTTGATAAGAGGCAGCTTGCAAGGTTGAGTTACAGGAATATGATAAATGACCATTCTCTTTTCAAATCAAAGATAAGAAACAACAGACCTATTCCTCTTAGAAAAGCGATAAGAAATGTCCAGAATGTCATAGATCTTTTTTCTGACGGATCATCTGATTCTCAGGAATCACATCTGCTAATGCTTGCATCAATAAACAGCTTGAGCGGTAAATTTATTGCAACACACCTTGCCAATTCAACAATTTTAAGTATTGCGGCGGGAGTTCAGCTCGGAATAGACAGATCTCTTCTTACAAGGATAGGAACTGCCGCATATTTTCACGATATAGCCATACATGAGAAAGCAAGAGGAGAAACAGTTGAGCATTCTCAGGAAGGGTTTGCCGTTCTCAGCAGACTCAACTCTCTGAATTTTGCCATGATGGAAGCAGCAATAACATCGGGACTTCATCATGTCACATATGCATTTGACGGGAACCCGCTTCCACCTGAAAAACCCGAAATGTCAACACCTCTTGGTGAAATAATAAAAGTCTGTGACTATTACGACCTTGTAACAAGATGGTGGCCGGCAAGAAAGAGCGTGCCGATGAAAAGGACAGATGCGATAGAACAGATCTTTAAAATGGCCCAGATGCGATGTTTTTCTCCAGTTGCGGCAAAAGCTCTTTTCAGTGCTTTAGGTGTCTTTCCTCCGGGAACCGTATTAAGGGTGGCGGGAAAAAATCTGCTTGCGTGCTCTGTTGATGTTTTTAGAGCTACCGGACAGAAAAGCCGCGCGGCAGTACTTGATGCAAAAATGAAATTTCTGGGGATCAGGGAGTTTTATCCGCAGGAACTTTTAGAAATACCCACAGGACTTCATTTTAAAATGCCTCCGGAAACAATTAAAGCGATACTTGATTCGTTCGTTCCCGAAACAGAGGACAATCCTTCTTCTTGACATAAGAAGGTAAATACCTATCATTATAAGGATGTGTGTAATTTTAAGGGGGTTATTATGAGAAAAAGATTATTTTTTGTTTTAGTTGTAATTACAGCATTGTTTTTAATTTCAAACTGTACATCGGATGATCCTGAAGATGGATATGCGGCAGGAGAAAGCTGTTCTACTGAAGCACAGGAAGTCTGTTCAGGTGACGGTTCTTCAATTCTGGTCTGCCAGACAGGGATTTTCGTTGTCAAAAAGAACTGTAATATTAATTTCGGGGAGTACTGTCGGTTACTCGCGACCGGCCCATCCTGTAAAGATACGGGAGATACCGGCAATACAGGAAATACGGGTGACACAGGAGATTCAGGCAATACAGGAGATACCGGCAATACAGGAAATACAGGCGACACAGGAAATACGGGAGATACCGGCAATACAGGAAATACAGGTAACACAGGAAATACGGGAGATACCGGCAATACAGGAAATACAGGCGACACAGGCAATACAGGAGATACCGGCAATACAGGAAATACAGGTAACACAGGCAATACAGGAAACACAGGTGACACGGGCGACACAGCTCCTGAAAAAGGTGAGTGTGAAAAAATAATGGATTGTATGGAGCTTTGTGCGGAAGGAGCTACAGCATGCATGCAGACTTGCTACGATAATGGATCGGTTGCCGGAAAAGCTGATTACGATGCTTTCTGGGCATGTGATTCTACAAATAATTGTCAGGGCAATTATCTTTGTAACTGGGAAAACTGTCAGGAAAAAGCAAAACTTTGCGGTCTCGGAGGAGATACAAGATACAGTGTGCCTTACGGTACAGCGACTCTGAACGGAAGCTTCACATATATTGTTACAAATGAAACATCTCTTTCGAGTAATATGTATATCACAAAATTTATTGAAGGTACTTTCGGTACAGCCGGGCATCTTATTGATCCCACGGCAGCTGGCACATTTGCCTATGCACAGTGGATCGTGCCTACAACAGGAAGTAATTTTCTGGCTCTCTCGCAGGAATACACTGATTCGATCCTGAAAAACCCCATGCCCTATCTTGTAATTGATGAGGCGGACATAAAAACAGGCAGTCACAATGTCGGACTTACAGCTACAGATACTGTCCAGATCTTTGTTGCGGAAACTGATGTCGATGGAAATATAACTTGCAGACACGCTTTCGGGGTCGGTACGATAAACATTTCCTCAATAAATACCTCAGCCGGTGCCGCCGGAAATGTTTCTTTAACCGGAACTGTTCAGCTTTACAGTCCGGCAGCGGCTCCGATCTATGGTGGAGACATTACAAGTGCAAGTATGGTTGCTTGTCAACCGAAATAAAATTCTTTTCCAATTGATTTTTCAAGGAGAATATTTTGTCTGAAAAAACCAATTCCTCGGGTTCTACATCACGGCTTCTTCAACTCTGTTTCGGATATTTTATTTTTTATGTCATTAACGGAGTTGCGGTCAAGTTCTTTCTTTCAACAGGAGAGGGTTATCCGGCCCTTAACGGAATGGAGTATCTTGTCTATAATACAGCCGGAGCAGCTCTTCTGGCGACCGGAGTAGTTCTTGTTCTGAAATGGTACAGGATCGAATCTGTCAGGAAGATCAACATCATGGGGATTAGTATTCCGTCTGAACTGCCTTACATTCTTGTTTCAGGAATATGTACGGCCGTAATTGTTCCGACAACGACACTTCTTTATTCTTTCAGGGGTATCTCTGTCATGGTTGCAATGATAATAATGAGGGGCTCAGTAATAATAATCGGCAGGGTGGTAGATGCCATCCAGATAAAACGGGGAATATTGAAAAAGAAAGTGTATCTTGAAGAAAACATAGCAATGTTTATCGCTCTTTTTGCTGTGAGCATCAAAATATTTTCCGGAAGCGGTGACGGAGCAAGTCCTTTTACTTCGATCCCTGTAATGGTGATCTTCGGAAGTTATATCGTTTCATACGCAATAAGAATTTACATAATGAACTACTATAAAAATACCCGCCCGCCGGAAGAAAAAAAGGATAACAACAAATCGTTTTTCGCAATTGAACAGATTACATCTTTCATAACGATGTTCCTTGTTACGGCAGCAGTGCTTGTTGCTGCCAAAAACTTTGGTGTGACAGGAGAAAGAATAACACCTTTTTCAAATGCATTCTTTGAAACGAACACGGAATGGGCGCCTTGGGCTTTTTTTGCCGGTTCTGCTTATGGAATAATTGCTTTCCTTTCTGTTTTTATTTTCATGTTTAAAGGAAGAACAGCAACATTCGCAGGACTTGCCAATCGCCTGACATCACTAATTGCAGGAACCGTTTCAACCTTGGTGATAGCAATTTTCTTCAGCGGAAAATTTCCTGCTATTATTGACTGGGTTTCACTCAGTTTTATTTTTATTGCCATTGCCTTTATGTCAAAAGCCGAAAAGAAGAGAAAATGTGAGATCGGCCTTCAGAAATGCTGATCTGTCTTTTTGAACTTTTTTAAACTCCCGGAAACAATGAAAAGAGATCCTGCAAGAACGATTGAGAGATAAAAAAGATAGACATATCCGTGAATGCCGGAGATCCCTGCGGGTTGTCGGTGAACCCAGTATCCTGAATAAATTCCGGCTTTTTCCACATATATTGATATTGAATTCAGTGAAAAGACAGAGATCAGAAAAGCAGAGATCGAAACATATTTATTAACAAAAAACCCGGATATTTTCAAAGAAACAAAATTTATAACACCCGCATAAAAGACACTCAAGAAAATAATGGCAATCGGAAATTTAAAGAACGGGAAAAACATGAGCGATCCTGGATAATATGTCCCGACAGAGCCGAAGACCTTCTCGTTTATCACTTCAAGCAGCAGTGATGAGACAGCAGAAGCAGTCAAAGATCTGAACATTAGTGTCGAAGTGAAAAAATAGAGAATAAATGGGACCGACAGAAAAAAGATCGCAATTTCTATCACAGCAAAATCGATCATTAAACCCTCCTTATGCAACGACCCTGTTCCTTCCCGCTTTCTTTGCTTTATAAAGTTGCTGGTCTGCTTTTTTCATCACTTTTGCAACTGTTTTTTCAGCTCTTGAGTCGCTTGCGCCGATGCTCATTGTGATCCGGACTGTTTTCGAAGAAACGGAATTTCCCTTTCTGCCTGTCTTTTTATATTTTGCCCTACTTTTTCTGTTTCTTACCGTGAAAGGGGTGTTCTGTAGCTTTTCTCTTATGTTTTCAAGATGTTCTGCAGTTTCTTCTTTGGTCTTTCCACTAAATATGATAACAAATTCCTCTCCTCCGAACCTGAATGCTTTTCCTCCGCCTCCAACTGAAGAAATCACTTTTGCGACAAGTTTCAGAACTTCATCACCGGTATCATGTCCGTATGTATCATTGAATTTTTTGAAATGATCGATGTCTGTCATTGCAATTGCATATTTTGCCCCAAGTGCCGAAGTGTATTCATTATATGCCCTTCTTGCAGGAAGACCTGTAAGTTCATCAGTGTAGGATGTTGAATAAATTGAAGAAAGAATGCCTGTGAAAATAAGAGCAAACCCCGTGAGAAGATTAAGAGAACTCAGATCAATTTTCAAAGTCGTTAATATCAGAAAAGCAATTGATATTCCGAGTGCTGTTGAAACTTCATAACTTTTATCACTGAAAATGTTCCTTACTACGGCAAGTCCGAGCATCACAAAAGGGAGAAAATGGAACTGCATACCCATCATGAATTGAATTGTTTTTATAACTGAATTTGCAGACTGATTGTAATATGTCGGCTGATAAATTGTAAAATAATAGATCAGCCAGAACTGGCTTACAATGAACAGCACTTTTTTCAGACCGTGAACGGATATTATTCCCCGTTCCTTCGATGAGGCCAAATACAGAACATTGAATGAGAAAAAGAAGAGAAGTTCATTGACCGGAATGGCTGAAATAAAGTGGGTCTTTTCTTTAAAAAACCAAAGAACAAGGAGTGCCATAATGAAAGTGGCTCTGCTTTTGTTAAATCTCAGACAGATAAGAAAGGTCAGTCCTGCTGCTGCATAAATTATCTGAGGAGACAATTTAAGATAATTTTCAATGAAATGGAATTCACTGCTGAAAAAAACAACAACTGAAGAGACTACGATGAATAAGAATGAAGAAAATGTTTTATTCATGGTTTGCAGATTTATCTGAGAATTGATGTCACTGCCATTCTAAAAGAATATGCAGGGCTTGGATCAAGGGATGTCGGAACTCCGCTGAGATTCTCCTTTCCGAGTGCCTGGATAACAGATCCGAAATTAACGACCTGTCCGGTTGACTGAACATAGTAGTATCTTGCATTTTGGTTCCACATAGCTCCGAGAACATAATTTTTCCCGGAATCGATGTTGACCGAGATGTCACCAGTCGAATAGTATTTTGCGCTAACATTATCATTGTCAGCTGAGATCTGTTTCTGGAAGATGTTTGTGATATCGGCTCCCAGTTTCTCAAAGATCACAAAAGTTATGGTTGTATCGCCCATACTCCAAGCGAGATCAAGATACAGTTCAAAGCTTTTTATTGTTGCATTATGTGTGCAAGTGAATTCATTTCCTTTGTAGACATCCTTTTTTTCGCTGTTGCCGGTCGTGCTTTCTGAAACTGGGTCTCTGACAGTAGTAACGCAAACAGGATCGACGCCTGCGTAAAGAATACATGTGTAATCCGGATTGCAGCCCTCGTTCATTGTCCAGTAACTGCATCCATCAATGCTTACCATGCATTCTTCAACGGCTGAAAAGTCGTTAGAACATTTCTTTTCTCCAAGATTTTTGCAGTCACTTATGCATCCTCCAGTATTGCCGGTGTCACCAGTGTTGCCGGTATCGCCAGAGTTACCAGAGTTGCCGGTGTTGCCGGTATCACCAGTGTTGCCGGTATTGCCAGTATTGCCAGAGTTGCCGGTATTGCCAGAGTTGCCGGTATCACCAGTATCGCCGGTATCGCCAGAGTTACCAGAGTTGCCGGTATTGCCGGTGTTTCCGGTATCGCCAGAGTTGCCGGTATTGCCAGTGTCACCTGTGTCGCCGGTATCGCCGGAGTTTCCTGAGTTTCCAGTATTGCCGGAATCACCTGTGTTGCCTGTGTCGCCAGTGTCGCCTGTATTGCCTGTATTGCCTGTGTCACCGGAATTTC
>JAGOEX010000302.1 GCA_017997475.1 bacterium | reverse complement strand
ACAGTCTAAACATTTAAAGAATAAAATGAAGAAAAAGGATATTTGCAGTTTTTTGTTGTCTTATAACTTTGAATCTGAATAATTAAGAAAAGATTTGTGAGGAGAAAAACATGGCTGAGCTGATAACAGGAATAATAATTGGAACAATAACTGGCGGAATTATTTCATTTTTATGGATGAAAGCAAAAAATGCGTCAATTGTTGCTGAATCAAAAGCTAAACTTGAGGCGATGGCTGAAAAGATCGAAACTCAGAAAAACGAGTTTGAATCCATGAAAAAACAGTTCTCTGCTGAATTTGAAAACCTTGCGACAAAGATATTTGACGAAAAATCGCAGAAATTCACGAGACTTAACCAGGAAAACATGACGACAATATTAAAACCGCTCGGGGATAATCTTGAGAATTTCAAAAAGAAAGTTGAAGAAACTTACAATAATGAAGCGCGCGAAAGATTTTCTCTTGAAAAAGAGTTAAAAAAACTGGTGGAACTTAATTTAAAGATTTCAGATGATGCCAACAATCTCACAAATGCACTCAAAGGTGAATCAAAAACTCAGGGAAACTGGGGTGAAATGATCCTTGAAAACATTCTTGAAAAGTCAGGGTTAGTGAAGGGAAGAGAGTATTTTGCTCAGGAATTTCTGAAAGATGCTGACGGAAATCCTTTAAAAAATGAATCGGGGCAGAAACTTCAGCCCGATGTTATCATAAATTACCCTGACAACAGAAAAATAATAGTGGATTCAAAAACTTCCCTGACTGCATATGTTGATTGTGTAAATGCCGGAAATGATGAAGAAAGAAAAATGTTTGCGAAAAAACACCTGGAATCTGTAAAAAAACACATTGATGAACTGAGTGCAAAAAGATACGAGGACTTCGCCCCGACACTCGATTTTGTGATGGCGTTCATTCCGAACGAATCGGCTTATATCCTTGCAATGCAGAGCGATCCGGGACTTTGGAATTATGCTTATGACAGAAGGATAATTCTCATAAGCCCTACGAACATGATAGCGGCGCTGAAACTGGTTGCAGATCTCTGGAAAAGGGAATATCAGAATAAAAATGCTCTTGACATAGCTGAACGGGGTGCAAAACTTTATGATAAATTTGCCGGCTTTGTTGAAAACATGACTGACATCGGATTAAATATTCAGAGAGCTCAGAAGAGTTATGACACTGCTTTAAATCAGCTTAAAGATGGTCCCGGCAATCTCATCGGACAGGCGGAAAAACTCAGAGAACTCGGGGTAAAAACCAAAAAACGGCTTCCTTCATCACCTGCGGAAGATTATAAAGACCTTTAAACCATATCTTTCTGCGCATCAACAAACATGGCTTTATTTTTCCATATTTTTTATTGACAATTATATTTTTTGCGCTATTTTTCTAATGCGTGTTATTCATTTTATATTAGGAGGATTCAATGTTCAAGCTTGCTTCAAAGTTTTTTGTAATGGCGGTTCTTTTGTTTTCATTCTCTGCTATGTTCGCGGCAGAGATCCACTGCAACCCCGACACCAAAACCTGTCACAAGTCAACTTGCAGATACTACAACTGCAAGGGATGTACAAAGGTTTTCCAGTCCGAAGATGAAGTGACAAAGAACGGTTACAAGTTCTGTAAGATCTGCTCCGAAGAAAAGACTGAAAAGAAAGGAAAAAAGTAAATCCATTTCGCAGGTCCGCACTTAGCCGGCGGATCTGCTTTCTTTGAAAAAATTAAGTTCTCTTTTTTGTTTGCAATAGAAATTTTTTTTGTATATCCTCGTTGTCGAATAGAGTTATTTTTAAGAAAAATGGAGAATAATATGTCAGGATTCAGCGAACTTTCAAACAAAAGTATCAACAGTATCAGAACCTTATCAATTGATGCCATCCAGAAGGCAAATTCAGGGCATCCCGGACTTCCAATGGGAGCCGCTCCAATGGCCTATGTTCTGTGGAAAAATCACATGAATATAGATCCTGCAAACCCTTTATGGGATAACCGTGACAGATTCATCCTTTCAGCCGGTCACGGAAGCATGCTGCTCTATTCCCTTCTTCACCTTAGCGGCTTTAATGTAACAATGGATGATATAAAAAATTTCAGACAGTGGGGAAGCAAAACCCCGGGGCATCCTGAATACGGAATGACATCCGGAGTTGAAACCACAACAGGCCCTCTTGGTCAGGGCATTGCATACGGAGCCGGAATGGCTATCGCTGAAAGAATGCTTGCCGCAAGATTCAACAGACCCGGTTTTGAAATTGTTGACCACTATACCTTCGTACTGACAGGTGACGGATGTCTTATGGAAGGTGTTTCGGCTGAAGCAGCATCATTGGCAGGTCATCTTAAACTCGGAAAACTCATTTATCTTTATGATTCCAACGACATATCTCTTGACGGCCCGACATCAATGACATTCACCGAAGATGTTGCAAAAAGATATGAAAGTTACGGTTTTCAGGTTATAACTGTTAAAAACGGAGATACCGACCTGGCAGCAATAGAAAAAGCTATAAAAGAGGCAAAGCAGGAAACTTCAAAACCTTCGATGATAATAATAAAAACTACCATCGGATTCGGCTCCCCCAATAAATCGGGCAAAGCAGATTCCCACGGAGCACCGCTTGGAAAAGACGAAGTTGCACTAGTAAAGAAAAATTTCGGAGTTGACCCTGAAAAATATTTTGAAATCGATGACGATGTTTATGCAGATTTCGGAACGATTGCACAGAGAGGAAAATCGGCCCGTTTGAGCTGGGAATCCATGTTTGAAAAATACTGCCGTGATTATCCTGAACTCGGAGATCTCTACAAAAAG
>JAGOEX010000061.1 GCA_017997475.1 bacterium | reverse complement strand
CCGCTCCGGCTGAATCGGCTCCTATTACAAAGAGTTTGTTATCAACTGAAATAAGCTTCTCATCTTCAAGAATATCGTCACCTATTCCGGTGAGTCCGAGATCATGCAGTGAATATGTTATTTCCGGCTCAACACTTTCAACTGAAACTCTGAACAGATGTCTTCCGAAATCTCCGAGTCTTGCAATGAAATACATTCCTGAATCATTTGAAACGATTGCTCTTATTGAGCTTATTTCCGAATCCCAGTTGCTGATGTTGCCCAGAAATTCCCAGTCAGCTCCGTTTTCACTTGTGTTAAGAAGAAGCTGATATTCAGTTTCTCCTGTCGCCGGAGTTTCCACCGTTCTTACTGCAACCATTGCGTGTTCGGTCATTTCAGAAAAAATTGTCATATTTTCAGGGAAATAGAGATGCTGGGAATTCATCATGTAATTTCCGCTTTCATCTTTTCCCGTCAGCCATCTGCCGATGTGGTTTATGGAGAAAGCTTCCGGCATTCCCTGTTCATTAAGAATACTTTCTATCGGAATGTTCCAATAACATGAAGGGCAGTATTCAATTTCCGGGATCTCAATTGTTTCCGGTGGAAGCGGAGGAAATGATGATCTGGAATAGAAATTCAGTTCCATCGGATCGGTCTTATATCTTGCCGCCCTTGCATTGACACTTGCATTTGTTGAAGGGAAGTATGCAGGATTTATTACTGTTTCATTGTTGACATTAATAAGATATTTGGGAATGCTGCCATTCGGAGTACCTGCTGCAACGGGAAGAATGCTCGTTGAAAGTGTGTAATACATTGTGTGTGAAACATTGTATGCCGCCGCATTTTTCAGACTTTGACAAATTGTAAGAGAAGGGTTGTCTCTGCAGTAACTCTTTTCATACCAGTCTCTTCTCCAGTTCCAGATTACCGGATTCTCGCTGCCGGCAAGTTTTAACGATGCATTGCTGTTGACAACAGGTTTTCTTGCAGTGTCGTCATTGGGATCACTGCTTCCGGTGAAAGCTGACCATGAAAGGTTTAAATTGTCGGAAACCGAAATACGGCTCTGCCAGCTTCTTCTTGATTCCTGTGAAAAATTATCGCTTGCGTGGCTGTAACCGAAATTTACACCCGTAACAGAGCCGCCCTCTTTGTCAGAAGTTGAACAGAAACCTCTTTTCCCCCAGAGATTTTCGTCTTTCTGTTCTTTAGTTATTGCACAGTAATGTACCGCCGCATTACATGATGAACCGAGGTATAATCCGAATGTGTTTCTGTCGGTACAGTAACTGCTCTCACGACCGCTGCCCGAAGGCATAGTAAGATTTATTTCAGCATAGTGATTATATGTTCTGGAAAGAGATACGGGAGCGGAGGTTATTGATGGAATTATTGTTTTCGGCTTGGCATTGGTGATCCTGCTGTTTGCAAAACCGCCACCGGCAGAGGAATCATAGTCACATGCATCACCGATGCCATCAAGATCACTGTCAGGCTGCATTGAACACACTTTTCTTTTAATGAAAAAGAGCCATTTTTCATTTTCCCGGCACAGGCCTTTTGCAAGAGCACCTTCATTACCGGAAATAAATTCCGATTCAAGACTGTAATCAACAACCGGATTATAAGTTCCGGGGCAAATGTCACATGCATCGCCAACACCGTCATTATCCGAATCAAACTGATCTGGATTGGGAGTGTCTGGGCAGTTATCATTGTTGTCAGAAACATAATCTCCGTCTTGATCAAGTGAAAAAAGATACTTCGCGTAATTATAGTTGTCATAAATAACCTGATCTTCGTATAAAGGATTAATTGTATCCTCTTCAAACATGAATTTTAAATCAAGAAATGACTCGGGAATCTTTAAAATACCGTTCTGATACACAGGATCAACTGTATAAACTGACTGGTTGTTTTCAATATATTCTGAAAACGATCTTTTTCTATAAGGCACCCATACATATCCTTCTCCATATCCGTTCCATATTGAAAGACTTATTCCGGCTGTATTATACATAAATGTAATATCCGCATTTCTCATATGCCACAGATAATTATCACCAAAAATATTGAATCCGCCGGAAGTGCTGTTTCCCATGATTATTCCTCTCCAACGATCATCATATCCCGGAATAACATTAGCTACCATGGGGATATTCTGACCATACATTTTCCAGTTCTCAAGCCATTCTTTTGCTTTGTTTACAAAATGATCTTCAATCGGTTCAACTTGATCAGGGTATCCATTCACAGAAATATTATCAGACCATGTTAATATCTTGGCATTGTCAACTGAATTAACTAAAACCTGCTGGTTAAAAGGCAATCCGAAAGTGCTGACAGATAGAAGACTGTCCATATTCATCAAATCCGATGCTTTGGGTGTAAAAAACTGACTCATTGAATAATCTGCCGGCATAGCAGTATTGTCAATTAAGAATCCTATTTTATTATCTTCTGTTGAAAATTCATTTGCCAACATGTCCATAGCACTTACATAATCACCCTCCAACACTAATGTTTCCACACCGTTATAATCCAAATATTTCCCGAGCTGCAGACTCAGTGCCTGAGAAATGAGAATAGCTTTTCGCGGGATTCCGTTTCTGTCATAAATCTTTAACCAGTTAGGGTGATTACCATATTTAGCTATCATTTGTGAGATTGTATGCCTTACCGGATCCAGATTATGCGGGAACTCCACCCAGAATGCATGAAACATATTAAACTCAATTGATGGAACAACAAGCATATTCCTGTCAGCAGCAGCTTTAAAAAGTTGATCTATAGAATCAGAGAGCCTATCGATTGGAACAGCCATTCCGCTATTCAAATATTCACTCTGCGTAAAAATCTCGTCATCTAAACAATCAGATTTTTCATAATAATGAAACCACAGAGGAGTATTATAAAAATTTTGTGGAGAGCATTTTTTGACACCGTTAGCTTCTATGCATTTTCCAAATGATATTCGGTCAGGAAAAATAATTTCATGGCAATCTTCATCTGAATTACATGTCTTTTTTCTGCAGGTGCCAAAACAACAATAATGTGTTGATTCATTGCAGTCAGAATCTGAATTGCACTGACAATACACAGCTTCTCTTGTGGCTTCAAGAGCATCGTATGTTGGAGCTGGAGCATCCGGGTAATCTAAGGGGAAAGAAGACATAAAGCGTGGTCGTCCAGAATATTCTATGCAAAAGTTGCTATCAAATTTTATTTTGTAGTTACATGTTTCCGGAAATGTGGGTGCAGAATATATTTTCCAAAAATTATCTAATTGATCAAGGTTGTTCTCAGTAAGAATTCCACTGTTATATGGAAGATCTTCACGCAATGTTTCATTCTGATCACCCCAATATACAAATATCAATATATTCACATTGGCATTTTGCGCCTCATCCATCATAAAATTTATAGTTTCTTTTGATGACCAGCATTTCTGATAAGAATCTGCAGGAGCTTTCGTATCAATCCCGTCTTTTCTGCCAATGTTTTCATTTCCTAATATCTGATTTTTAATATAACCGTATTTTTGTTCTTCAAAACCCAGTTCCGATATTCTTGAAAGAAACAGTCCGCTTAGATCAGGAGTGCTTAACGACATAGGTTCTGCTAAATCAGAATTAACTTCGAATCTGGTCCCTGGATAGAAAAATATTGCACGCTGTTCCTCATTTTTAAAAATCCCATCATTCGCAATTCTTCCCCACAGAGATTTTGCAGCATCAGTTCCGGTAGAGTAATATGTCACCTGCTTCTCTGCAACAACAACTCCCGGCCAGTCATTTGTAGTTTTACTTTCAAGCTTAATAGTGTTCAACCCGTTAAAAAGTTCTACCCCGTGAACATAATAGCCGTCCAGTTCTGTATGTAAGATTATCGGTGAATAATACCGGATATTACCGTTTTGAGAAACTGCGATTCTTATTTCGCTGTTTCCGGAATCATAATCACCCCTGACAACAATTTTGTCTGTTCCTACAATGTTATTAACTGGTTTAGGCACTATTTCTATTAAATCGGAAAACAACAAGAATGGGGAAAAAATCATTAAAATAATTAATATTTTCTTCATTACCAACTCCTACTCATCAAACGGGCAGACACCCGTCTCCTTACAATAACATTCCCAGTCCCGCATGAAGGCAGCTGTTCTGCCTATTCCTTTCCATAGATGCCATTTGCCCCAGAAGGTGTTAAAGCCCATTAAATTATCCGGGGAGGTTGAAAAAATATTTTCTGCAGGGCAGTATGACTTCTTCTTGTCAAATCTGTAGAAACAGCCAATATCATCATAAGGATCAGATTCAATGTAAATTGCAAGTTTTCCCTGTAGCTTACTCGGACCCCAGTATTCCGCATTTTCCATATGTTTTGCAACTTCATATTCGACATATTCCGGCTTATCAATGTCCGTCAGAATAACTTCCACAAATTTATTCTCTCCATATACATTATAAACCAGCCGGTTTTCATTCTCGGAATCTATCATCGGTGAATGCCCGAGTTCATAAGTTATTCCGTCAGTGTTCAGACGGTTTATTTCTTTACAGTCGTTGATGTGTTTTGGATACTTTCTCAGGTCACAGTAATATATTTCACGGTTGTTTGTGATGAATGTCAGGTGATCCCCCACAATGTTTCCTTCTCCGGCATAATTCTGTATTCCTTCAATATTATGCCACTGCCAATTCTTTGAGGAGGCATATTTGAATGATTCTTTTCCAGTTGTTCTGTTTCCGATCTGTATAAGAACCCATTTCTCCCCGGCAAAAGCAGGTCCTGTGAACTCTTCATAAGCTGAGCCACTGTCATAAATGAATTCGTAATAATATTTTTCATCCTTTTTCATGATAGAAACAGTAAAAACTTTATATGTTCCGACATTATCACCCGGCACACGATCATAAACTTCGATAACATATCTGCCTTCATTGAAAGATAAATATCTGTTCTGACCCAATGTCGAGTATTCATCTTTTTCAGGGTCGTATTCTATTGCTCTTCCGGTATGTCCAAAGTCCATTCCTGCAACACCATCACTCATTCCATGTGACCAGATAGTTCCTTCGCTTGCTTTGAACCCTTTAACCGTAAGCCACCTGTCACACTTGCTGTTAAATGATTCAAGGGTTGAGTTTGCTTTCATATCAGGCAGTTTACATGGCCATGGAAAACACTCTCTTTCCAATTCCTGATTTGGGTTTTTCTTTTCCGCTTCAAGATAAACCTGATATTCGCTCCAGTTGTCCCATTCCCAGATATTTCTAACACACTGGGGATCAGTTTCAGTCGGTATGTCACATCCGGGACGGCAGAATGTCGGCTTTTCGTTCTTGTCTTTGAAGGGGAAATTTGTCTTGATCGTGTTTTCGTTGTATCTGAGATCAAGACATGGAACATTGGTGTCAGCATCAGCATCAATATCCGGCTGTTCAGTATCAATTTCAACAGTATCGGGATCTTGAACAGGAGTGTCAATATCTGTAAGTCCTGAATCCTTGTCATTAATGTCAACATCATTTTTCGGCTTATCTGAATTGCAGGCAGCGGTTGTGAAAAAAATTATTAACAAAAAACCATATAGTTTTCTATTTAACATCCACTAACTCTCTGATTTCACATATGCTTTAAGCAGATCCTTAAACGGGACGAATCTCTTTCCGCCTCCGTCAAAAGACCACCTGTACCATTCAAGAAAATTAAGTCGCAGTCCGTGGATGACTCCACCCATTATGCAAAGAGTAATGTTAAGTGTATGTCCAAGCAGAAAAATGACAGGGGCGATTATCATTCCGCCGATTCCAGCATTCCACAGATCGAATGAAAGATTGTTAAATGTCTGGGCAAGAAGTGCTCCCGAAAGTCCGAGAGCAAAAATTCTGATATAACTTAAAATATCACTGAAAAACTGAATTCCGTTGTAAAGGCCGAAAAACGAAGACATGAACATTTTCAACGGGTTAAGTGTCTTTGCCGCAATTGCATATAAAACAACAAGCACTCCTCCGACGATTTTCAATCCGATCAGTCCGCCTGAAGTAAGATGCTGTGCTCCTGCAACACCTTCATATTTGTACCAGAAGAAAAATGACCAGATACCGGCGATCCAAGTCAGATTTATAAGCGGAGTAACATAATCCTTTTCATCAATAAGGGCTCTCAAACCCTTCAATATCAGTGAAATACCGATGTGAACCATTCCTATCATTATTGAAACAAGCATCATCATCTGTGTGTCGTTAGAGTTTATGAACCTGATGCTTTTGAGCAGATCTGTAAAAGGGGCAAGAAAGGTGAATGCCGGAGTATCAAGAGACATCCCGAAAAATCCTCCTGAAATCAGTCCATAGACAGATGTTGCACTGCTTAACACTATGGAAAGATTGATGAATCTCTTTATTGACGGAGATGGTTTCTTCACCTTTATCTTTAGAAACAGCATGAATGCAAGAAGAAGCAGTCCGTATCCGCCGTCAGCCATTATCATTGCAAAGAAAATGGTGAATGCGAAAAACACCCATGAACTCGGGTCCCAGTCTTTGTATGAAGGGGTATCGTAAATATTGACAAGATCTATTCCCAGTTCATCCATAGTTTTCTTTGGATCAATAAGGGTCGGAATTCTTTCATCTTTCTCGGGATCCACAGGTATGATGGTCACTGTTTCGTTCTCAAGTGTCCTTTTGAGCTCTTCAAGATCTTTTAAAGGACACCATGCCTGAAGAAGGAATATCCTGCCGTTGAATTCGTGGACAGATCCTCCTGCCGCTTTGTTGAAATTAACCTTGTTAAGCTCTTCAAGATAATATTTATAAAGATCTTCCTTTCTTGAAGAGATATCAAGAAGCTCCTGAAGTATCTCTACTTCTCTTTTTGCGTGTGATGATATCTCGTTTCTTAATTCTACCGGATCGTTATCGTAATTAACTTCGATACACTGCTTTATCTTTAGAGGTCTTGAGGCAAAGGTCATAAAATATTTCCGCTCGTTGTCGTGAAATATCTCTATTTCAGCAACAGCGCCTTCAACTTTTATTTCATGGGCAACTTTCTGGGCTACATCCCAGAGCTGGACAACAACATTCCCTCTTTTTTCTATATCTCTTATGTCTTTGAGCAGGAAATCACCCCATGGTTCAATAAACTTCAATTTGTTCTGGAGATGAACAGTTTCCTCCCTGCACTTTCTATGATCTCTGTCAAGAACGGGTATTCTGTCAACAAGAGTCGCCGGATCACCTTCGCAGTCATTTCTTGTCAGGCCTGTTCTTTCAGCAGCGGCAGCATATCTCTCAACTGTCTTGATCGCCCAGATTATCAGGTCGGCCCTTACTGTTGAAACTTCTCTACCGTCAACGGGAAAAAGCGATCCTTTATACGACTCCACTTCAACAACGCCCGATCTTTGCAGTGCAGAAAGCACTTTTTCCTTATTTTCAGCAGGCCCCACAAGGAGAAGTTTCTGCATTCCTGTTATCACTATACCGCCTCCGCAAACTGCATTTCATCTTTTTTCTTTAATTTCCCTTTTGCTATTTTGGCATTGCATATTGCCGCAACTTCCTGATCTCCTAGAAATATTTTTATTTTTCTTATGTTCTCTCTACACTCCGGTATCATCCTCTTTTCAAACAGATTGACCTTAATGCTCGTCTGTCTGAGCTCTTCGGAAAGAAGTTTCATGCGCTCTCTTATTATTTTGAGCTTCTCCCTTTCGACAACTATCGCTCTGAGCTCTTCATAAGCCCTGTCAACCCATACCGGCTTGATGAAAAAAGAGTATGAGAACGGTTTGAACTTAAGATCTTTGAAAACCCTGACATCAACTCCGGCAATATTTTCAGTGTCTGTAACGATCTCTTCGATCTCAACCATCTGATACACATTTATTGTAAGCTTCTGACTTAAAACCACCGCCCAGTTGGAAACATAATCTTTTCTTCTTTTAATCTCGGCAAGTATTGAAGATTCAATGTTTTTTGTGTTCTCCACTTCCGCCTGCAACTGCTGTTTCTTGAGTTGGAGGGTAGGAAGATATTTTGTCAGCTGGGCAAGAAGATTTTTCTGTATTTTAAGCTCAGTTTTATTCAGTTTAATGGCTGACATTACTTATCCCATTTTCCGTACTTTTCAATCCACTTGTTCTTTAAACCCGTTTCGTTCCTGTCAAAACAGCCGGCAAGTATCTGCCAGCCGAGGTTCAATTGCTCTTCAATATCGAGATTTACACGAAGGTCCATCATTTTCTCTTCAAAAAGATATGCATAACTTAAAAGTTTCTTGTCCCATCCGGACAGTCTGAATCCCATCGATTCTCTGTCGCGCGCCTTTTTTGCATCTGCATAAAGCCGGATCATTGCGTTGGCAAGGTCTCCGTGATCCTCTCTTGTAACTTTGCCCATTACCTGCTGTTTCAAACGGCTTAGTGAACCGAAAGGATCGATCCTTCCGCCGTGAAGATAGAACTGACCTTCCGTGATGTAGCCCGTATTATCCGGAACAGGATGGGTTACATCGTTACCCGGCATTGTAGTTACGGCAATGATCGTAATTGAGCCGGAGCTTTCTATGTCGACCGCCTTTTCATATCTTGCGGCAAGATCGCTGTAAAGTGAGCCGGGATAACCCCTGTTTGAAGGGACCATGTCCATTGATATTGAAATTTCCTTTAATGAATCGCTGAATGCCGTCATATCGGTAAGAAGAACCAGAACATCTTTATTCTGAATGGCAAATTTTTCCGCCGCGGCAAGAGCCATATCAGGAACAAGGATGCACTCAACGACAGGGTCTGATGCAAGGTGGATGAACATTGATGTCTTTTCCATCGCGCCTGTTTTTGTAAAATAATCTTTAAAAAACTGATAGTCATCAAACTTCAGACCCATTCCGCCGAGAATGATTATGTCGGCATCAGTCTGGCTTGCAATACGGGCAAGAAGCTCGTTATAAGGTTCCCCCGGGATTGAAAAAATGGGTATTTTCTGGCTGATGACAAGTGCATTGAACATATCGATCATCGGAATGTTCGTTTTGACAAATCTTTTCGGGACAATTCTTTTTGAAGGGTTGAAAGAAGGTCCCCCGATATCAACTTTCTCTTCCATGAGTTCCGGACCGTTATCTATCGGCTCTCCGCTGCCGTTGAAAACTCTGCCTAGCATGCTTTCACCGCATCCGACCTGCATGGGCTTGCCTAAAAATCTTACCTGGTCCCCTGTGCTGACACCTTTTGTGCCAAGATAGACCTGAAGATTAACTCTGTCGTGATCAAAGCTTATTACCTCACCGAGAGTCTCCCTTCCGTCGCTCATTTTTATTCTGGCAAGTTCACCCAGCATGACACCTTCGGCCTTGACCTGAGCGATACTCCCTTTGATCCTTTCTATCCGGTTGTAGGTCTTTACCATATTATTCACCCTCTATCATATTGAGTATCTGTTCCTTTTTGTCTTTATAATTGAATTCATTTTTCGGCGTGTAGTTAAGCTGGATGACTTTATCGGTGAGATCAAGGAAAAAATTTCTTGCCGCTTCCTTGTCGTCAAATTTAAAGTTTCTTTTAAGCACCTTCGAGACGAGATCTATCTGTTCGTTCTGCCTATCCATATCGGTCGCAGTATCAACCGGATCAAAAGCGTTCTGCTGAAGATAGACCGAATCATAGAATTCACCTTTGAGGTAAACTATAATATCATCAATGCTGATTCCTTCCTCTCCGACAACGGACATTTTCTTTCCGATCTCATCACTTTTGAGAACTATGTCCTGCGCAATAGCTATCGTCTTCACCCTTTCCTTTGTTATATCATCACCGTGCTCGGCAAAACGGTCAGTGTACTTTGACCAGCTTATGAGAGGATCGATCGCCGGATATCTTCTCGCATCACTTCTCTGACGGCTCAAACCGAGAAAACATCCTACAACAGAAAGAGTTGCAAGCGTAACGGGTTCTTCAAAGTTTCCGCCTGCGGGACTTACACTGCCGCCGATGGTGAGTGATCCTTCTTCGCCGTTATAAAGTTTCAACACTCCAGCCCTTTCATAAAGTTCTGAAATTCTGGAAGCAAGATAGGCAGGGAACGCCTCTTCACCCGGAATTTCTTCAAGACGGCCTGACATTTCTCTGAGTGCCTGTGCCCATCTTGAAGTTGAGTCGGCAAGAAGAAGGCAGTCAATACCCATCTGTCTGTAATATTCCGCGATGGTGACACCCATATAGACCGAACTTTCCCTTGCCGCAACAGGCATTGACGATGTATTGCAGATTATGCATGTTCTGTCCATAAGCTTCTTTCCAGTCTGAGGATCATCAAGGTGAGGAAATTCTCTAAGTATTTCAACAACTTCACCTGCCCTTTCACCGCATGCGACTATTATGACTATCTGGGTCTTGGCATATTTTGAGACCTGATGCTGAAGAACAGTTTTTCCTGCTCCGAAAGGACCGGGAGTACAGAATGTCCCCCCTTTTGCCACAGGAAAAGGTCCGTCAATGACCCTCATTGCAGTAACGAGCTGTTCTTTGGGAAGGAGCCGTTCACCGAATCTCAAAGCAAACTTTGCGGGCCAGACCTGTATCATATTGACAGAATGAACCTTACCTTTTTCATCTTCTATCTTTGCTATCTCCTGATCAACGGTAAACTCTCCGCCTGAAGCGATCTCAACAACAATCCCCTTGCCGGGAAAATTGAACGGAACCATTATTTTGTGCTGTATGTTCTCTTCGGGAACCCAGCCGAGAAAATGACTTCTTTCAACCTTGTCGCCGACTTTGGCAATAGGATGCCATTTCCATTTTGTGTCTCTCGGCAATGGATCGAGATAAACTCCTCTGGGAAGGAAATATCCCGATTTTTCAGCAATGTCCTCAAGCGGATTCTGCAAACCGTCAAAAACCCTCTTCAGAAGTCCAGGTCCGAGTTCAACCGAAAGAAGATCATGCTCAAAGACGACTTCATCGTTCAGCCGGACCCCTTTTGTCGGCTCGAAAACCTGCACTTTTGCCTGATTACCGTTGATCTCGATAACTTCACCTTTAAGCGACTGTCCGCCCGTTTTAACAAAAACGACTTCATTCTGTCTGACATTTCCATCAAACTCTACAGTCATCAGATTGCCTTGTGCGGCAACGATCTTTCCTTTTGTCTTTTCAACTTGCAAAACCATTATGAACACTCCTGTCAGTAATTTCCTTCTATTATATTTTCAAGGATCTGAAGTCCTTTTTCATCATTTAGCGAATTCCATCTGTTGCGAACCTGGAAACCGATTATGTAGGAATAAATTATGTGATCTGCAAAAGGGGTCTCCCTGCCCACTTCCTCCATGAGCTCAAATCTTATCCTGTCAAGATCCTTCTCAACCTCTATCGGGTCTCTATCCCGATCAAAAAGAGCAATGACTTCAGCTACTTTCGGAAAATGATTTTTGAGCCCCAGATCCGCATTGTTCCTGTTTTCAAGTATCGTCTTAACGACGAAAGGATCTCCTTTGAGATGTTTATCAAGGTCAAGACCTCTTCTCATTATCCTCATTGCGGAAAGGACAGTTCTTATCGTTGTCGCTATACGGCCGTAGTATCTTAAAAATCCGTTCTCTCTTGTCTGCATATATTTAAAGTAGTCAATATAAAGCTCTTCAATGTGGTGAAACCTCTCTTCATCGGTCTTGTGTTTGAGAAAGTATTCCACCATGAATTCAGGATAATTCTCGTCAGGTTTATTTATGAAAGGATCTTCCAGAAAAGCTTCAAGTTCTTCCGGCTCGACAACTCTGGATTTATAGTAATCAACCTTGCCGTCGTCCTTGTTTCCTCTGAACTTTTCATCTTTTTCTATGCGGGCTTTCAGAATAAGTTCAAGGTTCTTGACATCATTGAGAAGAAGAATGTCGCTTACTCCGTCCATCAATGGCTCAAGCTGAACCCGGTATTCTTCAATAAACTCCGAAATAGTGCACGGAAGTTCACTGTCCCATGTCAGTTTCGGCAATGCTCCGATCGTGTAGTAATTGAATTTCATCATCGGGACAAAACCTCCGGATCACTTTGAAAAAAGGGCTTCCCGCAGCTCTGGTCTTATGAACTCCGTAAGAAGTTCAACAACAGATTCCTCGGAAAAATCATATTTCAGCACGCCGTTCCCTGACACTATCGAAAATCCGGAAGGGATGGTTTCGTCCGAAAGTTTTATGCCGGCAGCACCTTTTAAAGAAACCTGCTCCTGCACATAAGATGACAGTGTTTTCTTAAGCTCATCGCTCAGAACGATCGCAAAAGCACCTTTATCTGAATAATGTTTAACAACACCGGCAACCAGCTCCTTTATGACATGCTCGCTCTTTAACGAATCTTTCACCGGTTTGTCGACTGTAAAGGAAAGAACCTCTTTTTCAAGAGCCATTTTCAGTTTATCGACCGACTGTTTTGCCGCGATCTTTAGAGCTGAATCTGTATTATGTTTCAATGCATCCGATTCTTTTTTCGCTTTCGCCAGCATATCTTCCGCCTGTTTTCTGGCATCTGCGATTATTTTTGCCGATTCTTCTTTTGCAGAAGCGATAATGCTCTCCTTTTCCTTTTCGGCAGGATCAAGAACAGATGATTTCAAATAATCTGAAATATCCTTTATTTTTGAGTCAAGCGAACTGATCTTTACGGATTGGGCATCACTCATTCGGTCTCTCCATCACCAATTATATTAAAGTAACAACAAACCTTGCTATCTTATAACACACACACCAAAAGTCAACTTGATTCCAAAATTTTTTATCACAAAAACCCGACTTGACAACCTGTTGTTTTTTCATAAGATAATCTCGCTTCATGTTGTTTGAACAAATCCGAAGTATGAAAGGCGGTGAAAAAGAATGCGCAGGCAGAAAGTTATTGCTCCTTTAGAGGTTTACGTTACTGATGATCTTGAGAAGGCAATAAAGATCTTAAAGAAGAAAATGGCTCTTGAAGGTCTTTATAAGGAACTTAAGAAGCGTCGTCACTACGAACC
>JAGOEX010000060.1 GCA_017997475.1 bacterium | reverse complement strand
GAGACGGTGGAGATGTCGAGCTTATCGATGTTGCTGATGACGGAATCGTTACGGTAAAACTTCAGGGTGCATGTGCCGGCTGTCCGATGAGCCAGATGACACTCAAAATGGGAATAGAACAGCACATAAAAAGGCAGATCCCGGAAGTAAAAGAGGTAAGAAACCTGAAATGAAAGAAATGATCGAAAAGATAAATTTTTTCAAAAAAGAGCAGAATGCTATAATACTTGCGCATACTTACACTCATCCTGAGGTTCAGGACATTGCCGATTTTGTCGGTGACAGTTACGGACTTTCAAAAAAAGCGGCAGATGCGGGTGATTTTGACACAATAGTTTTTGCAGGTGTGAGATTCATGGCTGAAACTGCGAAAATTCTTTCTCCTCAAAGGAAAGTTCTTCTGCCGGTTCTTGCAGCCGGCTGCCCGATGGCTGACATGATCGATGAACATCAGCTTGCAAAGTTTAAAAGCGAAAATCCTGGAGCCAAAGTGGTGTGCTATGTCAACAGCGATGTGAGGACAAAAGCACTGAGCGATGTGTGTGTTACAAGCTCTAACGCTGTGAAAATAGTAAAGAAACTTGATGCAGAAAAGATTCTTTTTGTTCCCGACATGCATCTTGGAAGTTATGTGGCTGAGCAGGTTCCCGAAAAAGAGATCATCTGCTGGAAAGGGTTCTGCCCGGTTCATCATGCAGTAAAACCCGAAGATGTCATTGAAGCAAAAAAGCTCTGGCCAAACGCAGTAGTTCTGATGCATCCTGAATGTCCGCCTCAAACTAGAATTACAGCAGATTTTATCCTTTCGACCGGTCAGATGGAAACACTCGTGAAGGAAAAAAAATATAAGCAGTATATCATTGTAACTGAATCAGGAATTACATATCCATTAAGCAAAGCTGACAAAGGTGCTGAATTTATTGAACTTCCGAGTGCATCGCTTATGTGTGTAAACATGAAAAAGATAATGCTTACAGATGTTTTGAGATCGCTTGAAGAAAATGTTTATGAAATCGAAATACCTAAAGCAATCGAAGAAAAAGCAAGAGCGGCACTTTTAAAAATGCTTGAACTTGCAAAATAACCGGAGAAAATCATGAAACCAATCCCTAAGATCGGAAATTTTGAAATAAATTCACGCCTTTTTCTTGGAAGCGGAAAGTACCGTTCAAACGAAGAAATGATGGCTTCTGTCATAAGTTCCGGAACACAAGTCGTGACAGCTTCTTTACGCAGAATGGACCTTGATAAAGGGGAATCGCTTTTAAAGCCGCTGCTTGAAAATAAAAATATCATCATTCTGCCAAACACCGCAGGAGCGAGAACAGCAGAAGAAGCAGTATTTTATGCAGAACTTGCTGAAGCGGCAGGACTTCCCAAATGGGTCAAACTTGAGCTCACACCGGAACCGAGATATCTTCTTCCAGACCCCGTTGAAACACTGAAAGCCACTGAAATCCTTGTGAAAAAAGGGTTTACTGTCCTTCCATATATCAACGCCGACCCGATGCTTGCACTCCGTCTTCAGGATGCAGGAGCCGCAACAGTTATGCCGCTTGCTTCACCGATTGGAACCAACAAAGGGATAATCATGACAGAAATGATAAGGATCATAATCGAACAGGCAAGAGTTCCCGTTGTAATTGACGCAGGGATAGGAACTCCCTCAGATGCTGCAAAAGCAATCGAAATGGGAGCTGATTTTGTCCTCGTGAACACAGCGATCGCCACAGCCAAAGACCCCGAAAAAATGGGTCTTGCATTCAAACTTGCAGTTGAAGCCGCAACTATCGCAATATCAGCCGGAATCCCAAAAAAATATGATTCGGCACAGCCGTCAAGCCCTGAACTTGACTTTATTGATAAGTTGTAATTTTTAATTTTTCTAATGTGCATTTGCATTTTCTTTAATAAAATGAATAATGTTTTGTAACAAAAGATTCGTTTTTTCAGTTATTTAAGGGTGGTTCTGATGAAAGTTGCAATTTTTGTCATCTTTGGTTTTTTTCTTTTTTCTTGTGATGACGGCTGGTCAGAATTGAGCAGCGAGGAATTGAGCTACACGGATGCCTATAAATACTGTGAAGATCTTGAAGAAGACGGAACCTCTAATTGGCGGCTACCCAGAATATCCGAGTTGAGATCTATTATAACCGGATGTGACAGAACCGAACCTGGTGGAAGTTGCAAGGTCAACGATGATTGTTTGAATTTCTACAGTGAATGTATGAACGATCCCTGTGGATGCGGTCCAAAATCTGATGGTTATTCAAAACTCGGAGACAAAAAACTACTTTTGTCAGGCAGCTGGTTTGAGGATTTTCCCGATTCCTGCGGCTATGTGGATCCTGAAACATATGCCGCCGCAGTTGATTTCCGTAATGCGGCCATTTCCTTTGAAAAAGAAGGTTTCGTAAGATGTCTGAAAATCAGCAAAGGAGATGAAAGGGAGATTGACTGCACTGAAAAGCCGCTGCATTCTCAATGGAACTTGTATTCAAAAATCAAACAGATATGGGATGGCGGCAAATGGATGCCGTCAAATATTTCAACGCACAATGATGAATCGAGCCGTGAAGAATGCAGGTTTAAGTGTGACAATACCTATGAGTGGGAAGAAAAATCAGGAACATGCAAAAGCACAATTGAATATCCGTGGACTGATCCGGAAACATCACTGGAATGGTCAAATGCAGAAATATTTAGAAAGTGGGAAGATGTCGAAATTTTCTGCAAGGAAATGGACGAAGGAGGGCATACAGACTGGAGAGTGCCTGACATTAATGAGCTTAGAACGCTTATAACAAACTGCTCTTTGACACAAATCGACGGGAAATGTGAGATAACTTTTCCCTTTTCAGGCAGTGAAAGCTTAAGTGAAAAATGTTCGGGATGTAATCCTGACAAGAGTGGTATTTATTCAAAACTCGGAGATTCTTATTATCTTATCAGTTCAGATTATTATGAACTTTCTGAAGGATCCTGGGAACATAAAGTGTTTCTTTATATAGATTTTCTTAAAGGCCGCATTCTGCCCGATTTTCAACCGGGGGCAGAGAGTTCTAATTCAACGCAAATTTCACCACACTGCCGCTGTGTGAGGAATGTCCAGTGATCTTCAGAAATAATTTAAGTTTCCTCTGATTTATTTTGATAAATGGATTATAAACGATAAAATCTCTCTGGTCAGGTTACGAGCGAACGGAGAGAAAAATGGAATCAATCCACACAAAGTTTAGCGATTCGCAGATTATAATTTATGAAGCAGCTGACGGAAAAATAAAGATTGATGTTCGTGTCGAAGATGAAACTGTCTGGCTGACACAAGATCACATGGCTGAACTTTTTGGAAAAGCAAAGTCAACAATTAATGAACACATAAAAAATATTTTTGCTGAAGGCGAGCTTGTTGAACAAGAAGTTCTGAAGAAATTCGGAAATTCCGAATTTCAGCAGAAAGCTCCGAACTTTTACAATCTTGATGTAATAATTTCAGTAGGATACAGAGTCAAATCCAAACAGGGCACTCAATTTCGATTGCTTTTGCTGAATCAATGGCTCAACAACAGATTCCAATGTATATGAAAGACTGGGTCGAGCGACTGGATGTAATAATTAAAATGAATGGAAAGGAACTTTTGACACATGCAGGAAAAATTTCTCATGAATCAGCTATTGAAAAAGCTGGGCAGGAATATGAAAAATACTTAAACGAAAAAAGAAAAGAAGATAGAGAAGAAAGCCTTCAAGAGCTTGAAAATGACATTAAAAAATTATCTGTGAAATAACATGATTATCCTTATGTCTTCCCACAAATCATCATGACAACTAACCGGTTTTCTTCAAGTTTTTTTAATCGTGATGCTTTAATGGTGGCTGAAGATCTGCTTGGGCATTTTCTTGTCAGGAATATTAACGGAACAATTGTCAAAGCAATGATAGTTGAGACGGAGGCCTACTGCGGGGCGGTTGACAAGGGGTGTCACGCTTTTGGAAACAGGCGGACAAAACGGACTGAAGCAATGTTCCTTCCGGGAGGTCATGCATATATTTATCTTATTTACGGGCTGAATTACTGTCTTAATGTTGTGACTGAAAAAAAAGACAATCCTCATGCTGTGCTGATCCGTGCGGTCGAACCGATCGAAGGGCTTGATATTATTAAACCAAACAGGCCTAAGATCCAGAAAATTCAAGACCTTACAAACGGTCCGGGCAAACTTGCTAAAGCACTGGACATTGATATTTCATTAAACGGTTGCGATATGGTGAAGGGAAATGAGCTTTTTCTTGAGAAAAATCTTAAATTACCAAATTTTTCAACAACTTCTGCAACAAGAATAGGGATTGATTATGCTGAGGAATTCAAAGATAAGTTGTGGCGGAAATATATAACGGAAAATCTTTTCGTATCTAGAAAATAAAAGAAAAATTGAGTGTCAGATCGGGAACACCGTTATAAAGCTTTGTTTCATCGGTAAGAACATAAACGCCATTCTGCCAGACAAGCGGAATTCTGAGTGAAACATCATAGAATTTTTCACCTTTATGCCAGCGGTAGGTAAGATACAATGGAAGAAAATCTATGTACAGAGGATCACTGTCATAAATTCCGTCTTCCCAGTCATCTTCAATATTTCTAATGTCAAAGATTATTTTTGATCCGACTCCTATCATTAAACCGAAACAGTTCTCTTTCAGCGGATTTCCGAAAAATTTTCCAAAAGCCACTTCACCCATAAATGTGAGCCCTGGGACAAAACCGTCATCGTTGTTTTCGTCTTTCACCCTTGAGCCGAATCTGAAACCGGGACCGAGCATCATGTTTCCGATCCTGATCTCAAAATTCCTGTGCGTGAACTGCGCGATTGTGAAACCGACCTGAAATGAAGTTCCGAAAGCGATATTTATCGGAAGAAAAGACCATTTTTTAGTTCTTTCCTTTTCCGCGGGTTTATACTCTTCCAGATAAACGGGTTTGGCATCAATTTTCTTTTTTTCACTTGTAAAAACCCTTTCCGGTTCTTCTGCGGGAGCGGGCTCCTCTTTTACAGGTTCCAATTCAGTTGTCAGCTCTTTTTGCGCCTCTTCAGCATTTTCCTTTACAACTTCAGTATCTGTCTTAACCTCTTGCGGCGGGTTTTCATCAGTTGCCGGCTCTTCCTGAGCATAAACAAAACTGAAAATAAACAGCATCATAAACATAACAAAAAGCTTTTTCATATCACCCTCCAAAAAAACATTTAAAAGCGTTGATTTTGTAACATTTTCCGGGTCAAATTATTGATTTTCAGCAGTTTAATCGGTAACTGTGTGAATATATTCTGGCATTCCGACAACAATTTCTGGCCTTTTGTCACCGTTGATGTCCCCGATATTTAAGATACTTGACCCGAATCCACCCGACACATCTCCAGGATGCCACTGACATTTTTCCCATTTAAAAGCGTAATCCTGTCCTATACCGGCACAAAGAAGTCCTCCTGTCCCGCCAAAAAAATATTTTCCACCTGCAATTACGAGTGTGTCATATCCGTCAATTCCGTCAACGGTCAGAAAATCTGAGAACGAACCGCTGTCAGAAGACATAAGTGTATCAGGAACATCAAAAGGAGAACTCATGTTTCCGAAAAAATGTATTCTGCCGAAAATATCTTCCTGTGTTGCAATAACTCCCAGTCCTTTTCTACCCTCAACTTGAACAATTCTTATGACTGAACCGAACTGTGAATCTTTTATTCCGAAATGTTTTTCTGACGGTCCCTGCTGCCAGTCAGTTCCGCCGTGATATATATAAACTCCCCCTGTGTTGTCAGATTCGCCACTTTCCTTAAGTCCCCAGCCCGAAACGATAAGATCCTGAATTTCATCTCCGTTTATATCTTCAAGTATCATACTGCTTCCAAAATACTGCGCTTTTTCTTCAACTTCCGGCAGCAGTGTCCACGACTCGTTTTTTCCAAGTCCGTCTGCACTTCCCTTAAAAAATGCAACCATCCCCTGACTTCCGCCACTTGAAAGTTCTGGTCCAGCGTTCTGTCCCCCTGCAAGAACATCGGCAAATCCGTCTCCGTCAATGTCTCCGCAAACAAGTGACTGACTCATTGAATCAGCTTTCTGAATAAGACCGTCTGAAACTCTTGAGATTGAAGTGTTCTCTTCATTCCAGCCATCTTCCGTTCCATAAAAAACAACAATTTCCCCTGCGGCATAAGCATCTCCGTAAGTTGCCAGATGGGCCGAAACAGCTATATCATCAAAACCGTCTTTATTTATGTCGCAGGTTCCGGCAGCTGTAAATGAAAAACCGGCGTTGTAAAGGAGATCGGGATGTGTCAGAACAAATGCGGCTTCACCAATATTTCCAGGTATCTGCCCTTTTTCAAAAACATACATTCTGCCAGTTGCCTTTTCAAAATCATACGGCGGAATAGATTCATGAAGAGCACCGACTGCCCAATATTTTTCATTCAGATTGAATATTGAATAACCAAAAAAGCCGCCTTGCCCAAGAACTCTTTTTCCGTCAAAAAGCGTTTTTTCATCATTGCCGCCCATATAAGAGAAGATATAAATTCCCCCGGTCTGGATCTGCTGAGACTCAACTGTGTCAGAGTCATTTGTTTCTTCCGACTCCGTGTCAACTTCCGACTCCGTTAAAACTTCGTCGGACAAGTCGTCGGTGTTCCCGTCGGTGGCAATATCGGTTGCTTCATCATTCATTTCCGAATCGTTTCCCGATTTTGTGCTGCTGTTACTGCAACTGAAAAATATAAACCCGGTCAACATCAGAATAACTGCTGTAATTCTTGTCATCATATTCTCCTGTGAACAAATTTGATCCGGCAGATATTATACATCTAATAAGTGATTGTTGCAAAAAAACAGATTTCATTTATGATTTGCTGAACTACTTGTGAGGTAAGAGATGTTTACCGGAATAATTGAAAAGACATCGGTCGTAAAGAAAATCATCAGTTCAGGAAATGAATATAAGCTGACAATTGAAAATCCCTTTTCAAATGAGATAAAACCCGGTGATTCGATCGCAGTTGACGGAGTGTGTCTGACAGTTGAAAAATTTTCTGAAACTGCAATTGATTTTTTTATTTCAAAAGTTACAGCTTTGAAAACAATTGCGGCAAAATATTCAACCGGCTCAATTGTAAACCTTGAACGGGCAATGAATATGAACGGACGGTTTGACGGACACATTGTTCAGGGACACATTGACACAACCGGAGTGATTTCAAACATCAGAAAAATTGGTCTCGGAATAGAGATGACATTCAGATATGACAGGGCTTTCTCAAAATTCATCATTTCAGGCGGATCGATTGCAGTGAATGGGATTTCGCTTACTGCGGCATCAGTCGACGAAACATCATTCACCGTCTCTCTCATTCCCGAAACACTGAAAAGAACATCCTTTTCAAAACAGCTGAAAACAGGAGTGGAAGTTAATCTGGAATTTGACATCATAGGCAAATATGTCGCCGGGCTAATAGACAACAGAAAAGGGGTGTCAAATCTCGGATCTCTGCTTGAAAAACTCTGATTTTTAGGAAAAATTTTAAATGATGCCTGTTTTAAGTATAATAACTGCGCTTAATTCTTTAAGGAGATAAATATGAAACTTGCAAGAAAACTAACGCTTATAATGCTTATTGCAGTAATTGCGGTAATGATATCGTATTTTGCAAAAGCGAACGACCGATATGTCACAATTGACCTTGTCTTTGTAACGATTGAAAACATTCAGATCTGGCTCCTTTCCCTTTTCTGTTTTCTTGCCGGAATAATCTTTTCGATAGTACTTGTTGCTGTCGATATAATTATGGTCAACTACAGGGAAAGAAAATTACGCAAGGAAAACAAAAATTTAAGAGATGAGATATCAAGGATAAGAAACAGCAAACTTGCCGAAATAGACAACGGTTCAAATTCAGCGGCAAACAATTACGATTCTGATGCCGGCGACAGTTTATGACAAATATCCAGCTGATATTATTCTATTTATCTATATTCGCTGTTTTATCGGCTTTTGCTGTATTTGTTGTTGAACATATCAGAAGAAAGATACCGGTCTATTCGCTCAAGGGAAATTTTTCAAAAGACGGAGAACTTCTTTTTGAAGCGCTCAAGGAATGCCACTTTAAGAACAGTCACGAATATCTTCAAAGTATAAAAAAACTTGCAGAGTTTTATCCCGATGAACCGGTGTTCTTCCTTTTTGCAGGAGACATCGCCAGAAAAACCGATCCTCAGAAAGCTCTTGAAATTCACCGTGATGTTCTTTTCAGACCGACTACAAACGGAAAGTTCAGATCTCTTGTGTTAAAACATATTGCTGAAGATTATGTTGCATTGAAACAGAATTCAAAAGCCCTTTCGGTTCTGAAAGATTCATTAAAAAGTGCAAATTTTCCTGCGGCACATTTGACAATGTCCAAAATATTTGAAACAGAAGGAAATTTTGATGATGCGTATGTTCAAATGGAAAAATATATTTCGGGATCTGATATAAAGGAAAGGGCACATTTAAAAAAACTTGCCGCAAGAGCGACATATCATTTCTTCAAGAACAATTCGGAAGCATCTTCGATAAAATGGCTTGAAATAATTGCCAAACTAAGCAATGATCCAAATGAGATAAAAGCCGTTGAATACTCTGTCGCACTTATAAAGGGAAAACAGAAAAAAGCGGCAGTATACTTAAAAGCCCTTTCTGAAGCCGGCGAAAATTACGAAATTCTCGGAAGATCGCTTCTTATCAAAAAAGAACAGGGGCACGAAATAAATTCCGCTGCCGAAGGAAAATTTGCAGATGTGTTCTATCTCCTTTTCAACCCTCAGATAAAAAACATCGAAACGGCTTCAATCATCAGCAACAGAACTGCATTTTACGGACTTCTTCTCTCCCGTTCGGTAAGCGATCCGGAATACAGCGGTTTTCTTAAAGACACTATATCGGAAAAAACACTTTTTGTATGTTCTGAATGCGGAAATGATATAAAAAACATATCACCGGTATGCAGAAACTGTCAGAAAATAACAGGGCGGAAATTTAGAATACTTTTGGAGGACTAAATGAAAAAACTCATGTTTCTGTTTGCTGTTCTTCTTTTATTTTCAATAGTTTCATGCGAGGAAGAGAAAAAAGAGGAACCTTATGTTCCGAGCATGGCGGCGTTCTTTACACAGTATCTTAACACTGTCTGTGATGCAGCTTCAAAATGCACATCCGGCTTTGTAAATCAGAGCAATGTTCTGTCGTGCCCTGATGTTATAATGTACAATCCATTTCCATTTGAAGGATTTCACAAAGGGGAAAGTGTTATTTTTAAACACAAATATGAAATGATGATAAGTGCTGAAACAATGGGTTGGGTTTTTGCAGACATGGATCAGGCACAACTATGCTTTGACCTTATTGCAAAAATGGAGCCCTGCAACCCTCTTGATGTTCAACTTCTTGACATAAGTGAATGCGCCTCGGTTTTCAGCGGTATAAAATTCATAAAGCAGGAATGCTTCCAGGATGAAGAATGTGACAACGGATGGTGTGACCTGAAAGGTGACCGCTGTCCAGGCAACTGTGTTGAATACAAACTCCCGGATCAGTCATGTAATTCAACTCTGGACAGATGTTCTCCGGGATATGTCTGCCGCTCATCCGGCTGTTCAAAGGCGGTTGACGGAGAACCTGGAGATCCCTGTTCCACCGATGATGACTGCGGTAATTTTCTTTTCTGCAGAAAAACAGGGTCAGATGCTCTGGGAAACTGTTTTAAAAGAAAAAGTGAAGGAGAACCGTGTCTGGAAGAAAAGGAATGTGTTGTCGGATTAAGCTGTGTGGACAATCTCTGCACAAGATCAAGAATAAGCGATCAGGTCGGAGCCCCTTGCGGAGTTCAGGAAGAAAAAGACGAAAACGGGGATCCTATCGTCCTTGAATGCAACGCATTTGCAAAACTTGAGTGCGGTGCCCAGAAAACATGTCAGAAAATAGCAGCAGATTCAAATTTTCCATGTACGACAAGATGTGACAAGGGATTGTACTGTGAATCAAATTCAGGCACATGCCAATGGCAGAAAACAGCCGGTCTTCCGTGTGTTTCTGATGAAAATTGTGTTTCACTTTACTGCTTCAACACAGTCTGCGCAACTCCTCAATGTATCACAACTCAAGATGCGGAGTAATTTTCACATTTTTTTCATACTGATATTATTTTCAGTATCAGCATCCTGCTCAGGAATGAAAAAGGAACCATCTGCAAACAGGATGCAAACTGAAAACAATGCTGTTGAAAACATTGACGAAACTCAGGAAAAAGAAACCGTTGCCGGCAAAATAACTGTAAGGGACATTTACAGCGGTGAAACATATCCTTTAGAAAAAATTTCAATGCATTATCCTGTTTTTATTGAAATATCGGCTTCATGGTGTCCTGCCTGCAAAGAAATGGAAAAAACCACTGAAAAACTTTATGAATATTTCAAAGGGAAAGTGTTTTTCATCCGTCTTTTTATGGCGGGAGACGGATCTCTTGATGAGAACAGCGTTATACCTTCGATGGAAATAGCATCGTCTCCAGAAGAAATGAAGATCGAATACAGCGAAGCACTCCCGAGGGTTTTAATATTAAGCAGAAACGGAAAAGAAACCGTTGCTGACCTGACAGGAACATATCCATTGCTCTATTATTATGGAATCCTTTCTGAACTTTAGCCGTTTAAAGAATCCTCTATTATTCTGATCTCATCTGCTGAAAGCTTAAAGAGCTGATAAAGAAAGCTGTCCAGCCGGCCCATTCTTTCTCTTCTTGACTCAATAATTCCCTCGCTTTCGTCTTTCAACTGGACTGAACGGTTAATATCCCTGATCTCCTTTACAAGATCGGCTATTATCTTTTGAATGCTGCGGCTGCAGAGATAAAAAGGTATTTTGTTAAAATTCTTTTTCAGAAACTTGTTGTGATGAGGAAATTTTATTCTGTAATAGTATTCCATTACCTTTGAATTATAGTAACCTTCAGCAAAAAGAAGATCTATTTCGTCAGTTCTGGGTACAACTGCCGCAACATCATTAAGAAAATAAAGACCTGCATCATCGTATGAAAAGACGGGCTTTACAGAAAGATACCGGAGTATGAGCTTTTCCCTTTCAAAATTTTCAAAAGGAGGTATCTGAAAAAAAACATCTTTATCCGGAAGAACATACTGGTGAACCTTTGCAACGGAATAAGGCTCTATTTCCTTTGACCTTATAAAAGGTTTGAATCTGCTGCTTTTTCTGAAATGCTCAAGAACGGGAACACTGCTGCCCTCTTTGAACATACCGATAAAAAACCTGAAACACTCTCCTGAACTGTTTGCCGCTCTGGATTCAATTTTTGAAATGATATTGATCTGTTCAGGCCGGATCCCGTCATCAAAAGTGAGGAGATTGTTAAAATCAAGCCGTTCTTTTTCCAGCTTGATAACCCTGTTTTCAATATGGTCTTTAATTACAACATTTGAAACTGTTGTGACATTAGTCTCGGGTTTTTTCTCAAGCTTCATGTGAAGAAAGGAGGAAAATCTGTTTATTTCATTTGCATTAAAGAAAGAATACAATGACTTTTTGCATTTTTTTGTCAGAGGACTTGAAAGAAAGTTCTTTTTAAGAGTCAGATGATAATCACCTTTTGTCTTTAAGAGTTTTGAAACATTTTCTATTAGATTTTCACTTGGAAAACTGAAACTTGCAGCATCATCAAATATGACATCAAAAGAAAATGGTCTAAGCTTGGTTGTATCGTTGCTTATAAGATCAAAAAGTGTTGACTGTAAAGAAATTGAGAAAGGAACATCTCTTGAAACCGGATAATGTTCAATGTTCTGGAAAGGAGCTGAATCAAAGACATTTTCACCGTAACCGATAAACAGAGACACCTTTTTTTCAATTTCATACGGAATAACAACCGTATCCGTTAAAAGCAGTATTGAACTTCTCGGTGACACTTTTATATTGTCAAGTTCAAAGATCTTTTTTGAAGGAAGTGAAATTATTGAAGAAATAGACAGAGAGAGAACAAAATCCCTTTTCAGCCGGTCTTCAAACTCTTTGTTGATAAGAGAAAATTCATGTTTTGTAATGCCTGACAGCGATACTGCACCGGGTCTTTTATTGTTTATTGAAAGAGAGAACCGGTTTAACAGAAAAGAATGCGGTGTTGCCTTAAGAGAGTTGGTTTCAATGAACATTTTGATATCATTGAAGAGTTTGACGAGCTTTTTTCTTTTATCCATATTTTCGACCCTTTTCAAAGTTCGATAAATTATAGGTTGCGGATTTTAAAAATCAAGGTAAATCAGGAAATAAAAAAAAGGCGCCCGAAGGCGCCCTTATAAAGAGAAACAATATCTACTTCTTAGTCAGCAACGCAAGCATCAACAGTCCATGTATAGTTTGTATCACAAGTACATGAGAATACACCGGTATAAACGCCGGATGTAACTTCTTCAGCAGCACATGAATCATCAACTGCATTTGCGAGGTCGTTGCAAGGATCCGGAGTAACATCGCAAGGATCAGCAATAGCTACACAAGCGTCACCCGCAACATTTTCTTCATAACCTGCATTGCAAGCCCAGTCACATTTCGGAGTAGCATTCCAAGTGCCGCCTGCGATATCCCATGTTACATCAACATCAGCAACAACTATTGTAGCATTTGCAGGAACAGTAACACCTGTCTGATCACATGGTTCTTGTTTTGTGTTGCTTCTGCATTCACTTGAGTTATTCAAATGATAACCAGCATCACAACCACATTCTTCAACACCGTCTTCATCTGCATCTGTGCAAACTGTCTTGTTTGTATCTGTGCAGGGATTTGTCGGAAGACAAGGATCAACATAAGGATCGTCGTCTGTTGTATCTTCGTCAACAACATCTTCATCAACGATATCTTCATCGGGTGCGCCTTCACCGCATTTTCCTGCAGCTTCAACTTCAGCTGGACATTCTTCAGCTCCGCCGGGGCCGTCATACTGCCAGCATGGAA
>JAGOEX010000059.1 GCA_017997475.1 bacterium | reverse complement strand
TTATGATATTGAGACTAAAAAATATTTTTTTATAGCTCCCGGAGATCAAATGCAGGCTTATCACAAGGGAAAGCGCATCCTTCTCTCCGGAGACAAGAGACCTCTTCCGATAGATACAAGGAAAAAATATCTCACATATATGGGAGATGACGGATCATTGGGAATTGTTTATCCGGAAGCTGTTGAATTTCTTGCCTATGAACCTGCCCTTAATGACAAATGGGCATTTGCCAACATAAGTGAACCGGGCAGCAAAAAAATGTCTTATGCCAAAGTTGGGGAATGGAAATGGACATCTTTGGGTGAAGGGACTTTGAGAATGTCAAACCTGTCAGGGGACCGTTTTGCATTGTTCACAGATGATCTCATTGGTTACATCTGTGATCTGAATAAATCTCCGCAAAGTTTAGATGACTGTTATAAAGTTAATCAGGGAGAGGAGCTTAGGTATCTTTTGCTGGACAAGGAAAACAGCAACAGAGCTGTTTACAGCTCCACACTCGGCAAAATTGTTCTGATGGAATACAATAACGGGAAATGGAACTACGCAGATTTAATTACATCATATTCAGATGAAGTTAAAGACTATGCAATAGGTTTTATAATCAACATGTTTAAAGGAAAGATGCTGCTGTATGAAGAAGCTTTCAAAATGGGACAATATTCTGAAATATCTGCGAATAAACTCTGTTATTACAATATGGAAATAAAGAAAAGTTACTGTTTGAAAAAAATGGACAATGATAAAGAGTTTAACGGCATTCCGATCTATCCCTACGGAGATGCAGAATTTGAAGGAAAATGGCTGCTCTATCAGAAACTAAATTCAACACCGTTAATATTAAGAGACATGGAATGCTATTGTAAGGAAGAAGGAATTTGCCCTTTTGAAGAGTAATTCCGCTGAGGCTATAAATTTTCCACAAGACTTTTAAGTTTTTCAAAATCGATATTTTCAGCTCCGCCTTGAGCCATGTCAGGTTTTCCGCCGCCTCTGCCGCCAAAGTTTTCAAGCAGCAGTTTCAGTGTGTTGCCGGCGTGAAACTTTTCTTTTGCACTGCCTGTTGAAGCGGTAATGAGGATGTCTTTTCCTGAATCTGTCCCTTTTAAAACTATCAGAGCATTATCATATTTTGATTTCAGCGAATCGGTTAAAGAGAGTGCATCAGTTCTATTTTTTCCTGAGTCAATTACAAATATTTTTGTTCCTTCTTTTTCTTTGAGCGGTGTAATTGCCGATGCCTGGATCGAAGAAAGCCGGCTCATCAGTTCTTTAACTTCTTTCTGAAGAGATTTGTTTGAATCAACAAGCTTTTCAACATTTTTAATCACAAGTGCTTTTTCAATTCCGAGAACATCTGCAATTTCAGAAATGGTCTCTTCCATTTCCCGAAAATATGCAAGGGCGTTATTTGCTGTCACTGCCTCAATTCTTCTGACTCCGGCAGCAATTCCTTCTTCTTTCACTATTTTAAAAAGACCTATTTCACCAGTTGAAGAAACATGTGTTCCTCCACAAAGCTCCATTGAGTCACCCATTGAAACAACCCTGACATTTTCGCCGTATTTTTCACCGAAAAGAGCAGTAGCTCCCGCTTTTTTAGCTTCATCAACCGATTTAACCTCAGTTCCGACACAGAAATTTCTGCCGATCATCCAGTTCACTTCATTTTCTATTTCTTTAAGCTCTTCTTTTGTCACCTGCTGAAAATGATTGAAGTCAAAACGGAGCCGGTCGGGAGTTACAAGAGATCCTGCCTGATTTACATGATTTCCAAGAATTGATTTCAGAGCGTGATGAAGAAGGTGAGTGGCAGAGTGATTTTTTCTTATCGAGCCCCTTCTGGCACGGTCATTCTGCTGAAGAACATTTTTCCCTGCCAGAATTTTTTTTGTTACATTGAGGTGAACAATTTTAAATTCGTTGACTTTAATACAGTCGTCAACAACTGCAACAGTTTCACCGTTTATTGAAATTGTTCCTCTGTCTCCAACCTGTCCGCCCGATTCAGCATAAAATATCACAGGATCGATGACAGCAAAGCATTCGCCATTTTCAATAAAATCAATCTTTTCAAAATCGTTGTTAAAAAGAGCAACAATTCTGCCATCTGCCTCTTCTTTGACATATCCGTCAAAAACCGGTTCGGTTATACCTTCTTCAAGAAGTTCATTTATTGCTGAAACCCTCTTTGAATCGAGGTTTGCGTTCCACGACTCTCTGCCTCGGAGCTTCTGCTCGTTCATTGCGGCATCATACTCTTTTTCATTGTAGACAAAACCTTTTTCTTCAAGAATTGTGGCAGTGAGATCCGGCGGGAAACCGTAAGTGTCATAAAGTTTGAAAACAAGAGACCCTGAAAGTTCTTTTGTTCCTTTTTTCTTTGCATCGCTTATTCCGTGATCAAGAAGCGAAAGTCCTTTTTCAAGAGTTGTTCTGAATCTTTTTTCCTCTTCTGCGACAATATTTAAAATGAATTCTTTTTTCTCAACAAGCTCGGGATAATGTTTCCCCATCAGCTCGATCAGTTTGGAGCAGACTTTGTCAAAGAAAATATCTTCAAACCCTGTTTTGTGCCCGTGTCTAATCGCTCTTCTCATAATTCTGCGCAGAACATATCCGCGACCTTCGTTTGAAGGAGTGATGGTATCTGCAATGAGAAATGATACGCTTCTTGCGTGGTCAGCGATGACATTTAAGCTTGTTTCAAGATTTTCAGGAATTTTTTCAGGACAGACCGAACGGGTAAAATTTTTAAGTGACTGAAAAATATCAATTTCGTAATTAGAAAGATGCCCGTTCAATATTGCAGTCGTTCTTTCAAGCCCCATTCCTGTATCAATGCTCGGATTGGGAAGAGGTGAGAGATTTCCCGATTCATCGCGGTTGAACTGCATGAAAACAAGATTCCATATCTCAACGAACCTGCCGCAGTCAAAGTCCGGCATTCCGTTATCATGAAACGGTTTTTCAACTTTGAACTGTTCGCCGAGATCATAATGGATCTCACTGCACGGCCCGCACGGTCCTGTGTCACCCATTGCCCAGAAATTGTCTTTTTCGCCAAGCCGGAAAATTCTTTTCTTATCCACGCCCGCAATGTCAACCCATATTTTCTCCGCTTCATCATCGTTTTCAAAAACGGTGACATAAAGGCGGTTCTTATCAATTTTAAAAACTTCAGTGACAAGCTCCCATGCATATTTTATGGCATCTTCCTTAAAATAATCACCGAATGAAAAATTGCCGAGCATCTCAAAAAAAGTGTGGTGACGGGTTGTAAAACCGACATTTTCAAGGTCGTTGTGTTTTCCTCCCGCTCTTACGCATTTTTGTGAACTGCATGCACGGGTATAAGATCTTTTTTCAATTCCAAGAAAAAGGTTTTTAAACTGGTTCATTCCGGCATTTGCAAAAAGCAGCGTTTTGTCTTCGGCAGGAAGAAGAGGCGAACTTGCAACCTCAGCGTGTCCTCTTTGCTTAAAATAGTTTAAAAAAGTTTCCCTTACAGTGTCAATTGTCCAGTGAGTTGTCATCATAATCTCCAATAAATTCAAAAAACTGCCGGAATTCTATAGTTCTTTCGATTTTTCTCAAGAAAAAAACACAAGGGAAGTGTTGAAGAAAAAAAAGAAAAATGTTATCTGATAAGGTTTTTGAGGTCTTTTGTTCTGTCGATCTTTTCCCATGAAAAACCGTCTCTTCCGAAGTGACCGTAAGCTGCAGTTTTCTTGTAGATCGGTCTCAAAAGATCAAGCTGTTCAATAATTGCGGCAGGTCTCATGTCAAAGCATTTTCTGACAGCTTTTTCTATTTCAAATTCCGGAATTTCAGATGTTTCAAAAGTATTGACATATACAGATACCGGCTGTGCTACACCTATTGCATAAGCTATCTGGATCTCGCATTTTTTTGCAAGACCTGAAGCCACGATGTTCTTTGCGATGTATCTTGCCATGTATGAAGCTGATCTGTCAACCTTGGAAGGGTCTTTACCTGAAAAAGCTCCGCCGCCGTGACGGCCCATTCCGCCGTATGTGTCAACAATTATCTTTCTTCCTGTAAGTCCAGTGTCGGCAACCGGTCCTCCGACAACGAATTTACCTGTCGGGTTAATAAAAAATTCGGTTCCGGAGTGAATAAGGCCCGCCGGAATAACCGGTTTTATGACTTTCTCGATGATTTCACTTCTAATGGTTTCATAATCAACGGTATCTTTATGCTGTGTGCTGATTACGACTTTATCGACAGCAACAGGCATTCCGTCTTCATAGCGGACAGATACCTGAGATTTTCCGTCAGGAAGAACAAAGGGAACCTCACCGTTCTTTCTTACCTGAGCAAGACGGTAAACAAGCTGGTGGGCAAGATTTATAGGAGTAGGCATAAAATCTTCATTTTCATCTGTTGCATAACCGAACATAAGACCCTGGTCACCTGCGCCCTGTTCTTTGAAAAGCCCTTCTCCTGCGTTTACACCCTGCGCGATATCGGGAGATTGTTTGTCAATTGTGGAAAGAACGCCGCATGTGTGTCCGTCAAAACCGCAGAACTTTGTGTCTTTGTAGCCTATTTCAATAATGGTGTTCCTTACTATTTCGGGAATGTCGACATAAGTGTTTGTCGTTATTTCTCCACCAACTACCACAAGTCCTGTTGTGACAAAGGTTTCACAGGCAACTCTTGCGTGCCTGTCTTTTTCAAGGATTGCATCAAGAATTGCGTCGCTGACCTGATCTGCAACTTTGTCCGGATGTCCTTCAGTAACCGATTCCGAGGTAAAAAGATAGGGTCTCAACATTTTTGGCACCTCCTAATACAAAAAAACCCCCTCAGATAGAGAGGGGGTTGAAACAATATAACAAAGAAAGCGAGAAATTTATCTCTTGGAGAACTGGAATCTCGCCCTTGCGGACTTCAATCCGTATTTCTTTCTTTCCTTCATTCTTTCGTCTCTCCTGAGGAAACCTTCTTTTTTAAGAGCCGGTCTCATTTCAGAATTATATGTAACAAGTGCTCTGGAAATTCCATGCCTTACTGCTTCGGCCTGAGCACAGATGCCTCCACCACAGACAGTTACAAGAATGGAAAACTTTCCTTTAGTCTTGGTAATGTTGAGGGGTGCATCAAGTTTCATGGTGTTGCTGTCTGTGTAGAAATACTCTTTGGGAGTTTTTCCGTTAACAGTAATTTCGCCTTTGCCGGGTCTTAAAAAGACTCTTGCAACTGCAGTTTTTCTTTTGCCAGTAGCGTACCACTGTTCCATCAATTATCTCCAACAGTTAAACAATAAATCAAAGTTCCAGTTTTTTTGGTTCCTGTGCTGTGTGAGGATGTTCATTTCCCTCATAAACTTTCAGCTTTCTGATAACCTGGTTTGCAAGCTTGTTTTTGGGGAGCATTCCCTTGACAGCGTGCATAATGAGGTGTTCAGGGTGTTTCTGAACCATTTTTTCTGCGGAAAGTTCTCTCATTCCGCTCTGATACCCGGAGTAGCTGTAGTACTTTTTGTCAGTCCATTTTTTACCGGTCATGTTTATTTTGCCGGCATTAGTAATGATAACATAGTCACCGCAGTCAACACTGGGCGTGTAATGAGGTTTGTTCTTTCCACGCAGAACATCTGCAACTCTTGTGGCAAGTCTTCCCAGTGTAAGCCCTTCTGCGCTGATCTCAAACCACACTCTTTTTACATCTTCACTTCTTGTGTATCTTGTCAATTTCATAGTGCTTCCTTTCCTTTATAAAGTTAGCAAAAAAGCGTTGCACATCCTACATGTGTTATATGTGTTGTCAAGAATTTTTTGTTTAATAAAAGAAAACGCGAATAATTATAATATGTTGCGTAGCCAAAGCAATCTTATGTTTTTAAAAATTTGACGCTTGGCTCAAATTACAATAGATTGCCATGGCTTAAAGTTTTATAACTTCCAGACGAGGATAGATCATGAAAAAGAACGACCTTGTGTTTTTAATCTGCATTGCTTTGTTCCTTGCTCCGTTTTTTGTTTTTCCTGAAGTGCTGAAGCTTTATAATGATCTGAATGCTTCAAACGGAATGATGATGAGTTTTGTTAAATTTGCCGTTCTTGCAACACTCGGTGAGGTGATAGGGCTCAGAATAAAGACCGGTTCCTACCATCAGAAAGGGTTTGGTGTAATTCCAAGAGCGATCGTGTGGGGGTTTCTGGGTCTCGGCATAAAAGCATCTTTTGTTATTTTCGGAGTGGGAACGCCGGCTTTCCTTTCATATATGGGATTAAAAGTTTCTCCTGCAACAGTGAACGAAGCAGGGTTTTCAATGCTTAAGCTTGTTACAGCTTTTTCTATAAGCGTGTTCATGAATCTCATATTCGCACCTGTTTTTATGACGCTTCACAGGATAACAGACATGCACATTGCTGAAACAGGCGGAACTTTGAAAGGTTTTTTTTCGCCGATAAAATTTGAAAAATATTTCGTGTCGATGAACTGGAAAGTGCAGTGGAGTTTTGTATTTTTAAAAACGATCCCGCTGTTCTGGATACCTGCACACACCATAACTTTCATTCTTCCTGAACAGCACAGAGTTCTTTTTGCCGCAGTTCTCGGTGTGGTTCTGGGTGTTTTTCTTGCGATCGCAAGTCTAAAGGGAAAGAAAGGATAGAAATTATTTCAGATTATTTATCTCAATTACTTCGACAGCCACGCCGCTGCTCCCGATAGCAGTTGTTCCGCCGGTAATAAATATCGTGTCATCATTTGTGACTGTTCCGCCGGGAATGATAACGGCTCTGGGAAGTATTCTTTTATATTTTGTAACATATGAAAGAGGTTCCTTAAACACTGAAAAAGTGCTTTTGCTGATAACCTGATAAAGGTTGTTCCCCTGTGAAATATCTGTTTTGCTTCCGCCGGCACCACCCACAACTATGAAATTTCCCTTTGCTTCGTGATATACCGCATCGGCAAAAAAGAGCGAAGAACCGTATGTCAAAAGATTGTTTGTCGTCGCAGAAGAAGTTTTTTCTCCGATCGACCACTTGTATCCCTTCAAGTTATTTGCAAGAGCATCCTCTCCTTTATTTTCAAGTCCGCCGAAAGTGTAGAGATTGTTGTCAACCATTATTCCTTTTGTGTAAAAAAGGTTGGGACCGGTCCCTTCCCATGCGGTTGAGCTGTCAGCGGTATAGAAACTTGCGACAGAGACCGGTTCCTTAATTCTTCCGCCTGCTGAGAAAAGAGATCCTCCGAAAGATCCGACTGCCGGCATAAGTATTTTGTCCTTATCAACAGGAGCTATTTCCCTTGAAGCGCTCAGTGTTATTCCCTCAGCAGTTTCAAAAACATCAAAAGCGTAAACTTTATTTGTCGGTACTCCTGATGTATCTGTTCCTCCGACAAGATAAATGGTCTTTCTGTTTTCGACAGAGCTGTCAACATAGTAACTCTGCATGGGGAGAAAAGGCATTCCTGTCGCTGTATACTGAAGGTTCATATTCTGAGTGATATTTTCAACCGGTATTCCGATGTTGTTATCTCTCATATTGAGTTTCGGATACTGAGGCATGTATCTTTCAACGGAAGTTGCCTGAATTGAGAAGGTATAGGGGAGTGCCGGATAGTCATCATAGTTCTTTGTTCCGATGTCAAGAGCTCTTACGCCGCCGAAGATCATAACGCTTGCGTCAGAGAGCAGAACTGCTTCATGCATTGCTCTTTCCTCAAACATGTCTGCAAGGGTTTCCACGGTTCCTGATTCAACATCGATTATTTCAACAGATTTGTTCGCAACGCATTTTGATGCTGAGCATATCCCGAATCCTCCTGTAACAAGGATCCTTCCGTCGGGAAGAAGAGTTGCTGTGTGACCGAATCGCGGGTTTTTAAGCGGGAACGGAAAGCATGATTGACCTGATGTCGGATAAAGAACCGCGCTGATCGAAGTTTTTTTCCCTTTCTTAAAAGTGAGACCGATTACTTTTCCGGACCATTTAACAACATTAGGATCTGCACCGAAGCCGGAAAGAATTACAGTTGCATTATCAACATCCGGAATGCCTGAAACTTTCATGCCCGAACTGATCTCGCTTTTTGTAAATGATTTCTTGAATTCCAGTTCACCTTTAAAATTATTAATTGTTATGGCAAGACTGCCGAGCTTATCAATGCTGCCTGAGTTAATAGTTTCGGCAGCACAGGAGTCTGAAATTATTCTCAGCGTCATTTCCGGAGCATATTCTGTCTGTTCATCTTCTATTATTTCACCGCAACCCTCGTCATCACAGTCTGTTTCGCCGCAGGAAATGATAAAAAAGGCGATGAGCAAAGCAGAAATAAATAAAAAAATTCTTTTAACCAAAATCAATTCTCCTTTTCAAAGTTTTTATTTTTTAAACAGTTTTCTTTTTTTGAACTCAGCAGAGCTCCTGAATCGGCATCAAATATATTCATTGAAACGATCTTCGATCCTTCTATTTCTAAAACAGCATATGATCTGTGACCTGTAAGCCCTTCCTTGCCCAGAGATCCGGGATTGAGGTATACGACGCCGTCTTTTTCCTCTATCAGCGGAGTGTGTGTGTGTCCGTAGATCACTATATCGGGCGAACATTCTTTTATTTCTCTGTAATTGGACATTATTATTCTGTGGGGGGCACTTAAGTTGTGAACCACATAAAATTTAACCCCTTCAATTTCATCACATATGGTCTGGGGAATATGATCTTCCAGTATTGAATCGGTGTTTCCTGCAACGGCATAGAACTTTTCAATATTGGAAAATCTGGAAAGAAATTTTCTGTCACCGACATCTCCGGCATGTATGACAGCGTCGGCTCTTATTTTTTCAATAGATATGGGCAGACTGCCGTGAGTGTCTGATATGACCAGGACCTTCATAAGAACATCGCCTCAAAAAAATTGGTTATATATATCACGGGTTTTGTAATATGTCAAAAATAGGGGCTATTCAGAAAGTATTTTCCGGTTTTTCGCCATTTCCAGAAATGCCGCGGAGCATTTCGGACAGAATTGTGTGCCCGAATTCTCTTTTATTATTTCAATGGCTTTTTCTTCTGAAAGGGCTTTTCTGTAAGGTCTGTCGGATGTTATGGCATCAAAAGTGTCTGCTATGGCAATTATTCTTGCTCCCAGAGGTATTTCAATTCCGCTGATCATTGTGGGGTATCCGTTGCCGTCCCATCTTTCATGGTGAAAAAGGATAAGCGGAACTACATCATTCAATGAGTTCAGCGGTCTCAATATTTCTGCTCCGATGACTGCATGTTCCTGAATTTTGGCATATTCTTCATCGCTGAGGCGGCCCGGTTTAAGAAGAATATCGTCCCGCACACCGATCTTGCCGATATCATGAAGGTTTGCCGCTATTTCAAGTTTGTCGAGCTCAAAAGTTGTCAGCCCCATCTGTTTGCCGAGCATTAAAGAATATTTTGATACTCTGAAAGTGTGCCCTTTTGTGTATTCATCTCTTGCTTCAAGAGCGGTTACGAGCGCCTTGATCGTTGAAAGCATGTATTCATATTCTTTTTTATAGATATTATATTTTTCAAGCAGAAGCTGTTCCACGACAATGACCAGTTTCTCAATGTCGAAAGGTTTGATGAAATATCTTGCAACACCGAGTTTTTCGCTTTTCTTTATGTCGCTTTTTCTGTCGCGACTGCTCATCATTATAACAGAAACATCTTTCAATTCGGGCAGTTCGCGCAATCTTTTCACAAGGTCGTATCCATTCATTCCCGGCATTTCAACATCGGTGATGATTATTTCAGGTTTTTCCTTTAAAGCCATATCATAAGCCGTTTCACCGTTTGAAGCTATCAGAACATTGTGACTGTTCTTTATCAGTGCATGGGAGATCATTTCAGCAGAGACCTTTGAATCGTCAACGACCAGGATCCTGTTCCTTTTTTTTCTGTCAAGAACCGCAAAGTAGTCTTTAACTTTTTCGATAAGGTTGTCAGGTGATACAGGTTTTACGAGGTAGTCGTCAGCTCCGTAATTAAAAGCGGTGTCGATGTCGACCGGCTGAGATTTGCTTGAAAGTATTACAACAGGAATAAAGCGTCCTTCGTTATTTTCCTTTATCTTCCTGCAAAGTTCAAGTCCGTTCATTTTCGGCATTTCAATATCGGTGACGATTATGTGCGGAAGATATTTGCAGTATTTTTCATATCCCTCCTGACCGTCATTTGCCTCGATAAGGTTAAACCCTGAATCTTTAAGAGCCGTTCTTACAAAGTGATGCATTACAGGACTGTCATCGACATAAAGAATGGTTCTTTTGTCTGAAGTGATCTCTTCATCCGGAACAGGCGCCTTTTTTGTTAGTTCTGAAGGGAGCAGGGAGTCAAAAAGTTCATAGAAATTCTCTTTGCCGGCAAAATGGACGCTTCTGTATTTTGCAAGTGAAACGGAAAGTTCTTCCTGCTGATCAGCATCTTCCCGTATCATAAAAACAATGACATCAGAGTCGATATCCATGTTGAGCATGTTCAGAAATCCAGCCACATCTGTGTACATCAGATTGCTTTGAACAACGAGAATGTCGGGCTTATATTCAGAGATCCGTTTCTTTACAGCTTCAAGTTCAGGATAGATGAAATCATACTCAAGATTTTTTGCAAGATAGTATTTTGTGAGGACAATTTTTACAAGATTTACATCCACAATGTTGAGTATTTTCATCACACCTTCCCAAACAACCGGAAACATTATATTTTGTTTGTCTGCTTTTTCAAGCAAAAAACAACACAAAATTATACAAATCAAGGCAAAACGGCCTATTTTTTTAAACATAATGTTGTTGTGTGTGTAAAAAATTAAAAAATTGACTGAAATCTTCAAATTTTTAAAATTCACGAAGATTGATTTTCTTGTATAAGAGGAAACACAAGATGGCGAAATTGTATTTCAGATACGGGGCGATGGGGGCGAGCAAGACTTCAAACGCATTAATGGTTGAATACAATTACCGGGAAAGGGGCCAGAATGCGGTCATTTTAAAACCTTCCATTGATACAAGAGATGGTGTCAGTGTGATCAAAAGCCGTCTGGGAATCGGGAAAGAGGCGATTCTTGTTTTTCCTGAAACCGATGTTTTTAAATTGATAGAGAAAATGGATTCAAGCGGTAAGATCCATTGTGTTATCATTGATGAAGCACAGTTCCTTTCCGGTAGTCAGGTTTCTCAGCTCTGCAGGATAGTTGATGAACTTAACATTCCTGTGATAGCATACGGGCTGAGAGCCGATTTTGCCGGCAATCTTTTCCCGGGAAGTGAACGGCTTCTTGCCATGGCTGATACGATAGAAGAGATAAAGACAGTCTGCTGGTGTTCAAAAAAAGCGACAATGAACGCAAGGATCGTCAACGGAAAAGTTGTGAAAGAGGGTGAGCAGATAGTGATAGGGGGAAATGAGAGCTACATAGCGCTTTGCAGAAAACACTGGGCTGAAGGGAAACTTAAATAAAAAGGAGGAGTTATGAAAAAAGATCTTCAATGGTGCGTTCCTGATCAATTTAAAAATCCGGATACACTCAAAACTTATCTGAACACCAACAGGGAGATCAGGTTCATAAGTCTTGTCGGAATAGATTTTCTGGGCAACGATACCGATGAAAGGATCCCTGTCGAATATTTCATGAAAAACATGGCTGACATTTTTTCAGGCGGCATACAGACCGACGGATCTTCTGTAAATCTGCCGGGAATAGCGACACTGAACGATGCAAAAATTGATTTCATCATTGATACGAACGCAAAATGGTTCATAGACCACAATTTTGATTTGCCCGCCCCCGAAGGAAAACCGGTCGCAACGATAAGAATACCTATATTTTTCAAGCACCACGCTAAACTCGTATGCAGCAGGTCTGTTTTGAGGAACACAGTTCAATACATAAAAAAGGAGATGATATCGCTTTTTGAAAAACACGGTGACCTTCTTCCGGCAGGGGTGGCGGCATCCGACATCAAAGACATTGAATTTACTCTCGGAACAGAGCTTGAATTCTGGGTCAGATCTGCTCTTGACAATGTTCCGGCAAGAGATCTTGAAGTGAGCCAGATGCTTAAGGAGTCTTACTGGAAAAGGACAAAAGGACAGATAAGAACATGTCTTGAAGAATCTCTTGAAATGCTTACTTATTATGGTTTTGAGCCGGAAATGGGGCACAAAGAGGTCGGTGGAGTTAAAGGAAAGATCTCGTCAAACGGCCGGCTTTTTGATGTAATGGAACAGCTTGAGATAAACTGGAAATTCAAAGATCCGGTGACTGCGTGTGACAACGAGCTCTGGGCAAGAATAGTTGTAAAAGAGGTTTTCAGAAGGGCAGGGCTTGAGGTTACAGTTATAGCAAAACCGGTCGAAGGTGTTGCCGGAAGCGGAGAGCACATGCACACCGGAGCAGTGATCCATCTGAAAAATGGCAGTAAATTCAACTTGTTCGCGCCTTCAGACGAAAAGCTTTTCCTTTCAAGTGCCGGTTACGGTGCGTTGATGGGTATCTTAAAGAACTGGGAAGTTGTGAATCCTTTCGTATCCCACTCCAATTCAGCTCTTAAACGGCTGAAACCGGGGTTTGAGGCACCTGTATCCATCGCCGCATCTCTTGGAATGTCCCCTGTCAGTCCTTCAAGGAACAGGTCGGTTCTCGCATGCCTGGTAAGAGGGGCGAGTCCCATGTCTGTCCGTTTTGAGATAAGGGCTCCCAATCCCCATACAAATTCATATCTGGCAATGAGTGCGTTTCTGATAGCAATGCTTGACGGAATGAAATATGCCGGTGGGAAAAATGCCGCCGATCTTGATGCTGAAATTCACAAAAAGTCCGGAGAATCGAACAGTTATCTTGCAACAGACCGGGAATATGTGTGTGAGCACGATCTTTTTGAAAAATACAATGCTTCAGAAAGAGAACAGCTTTTTGGAAAAACACCCGCAACAGTTTTTGAAGTTATAAGTTCAATAGAGAACACTCCTGAGCTTTATAAACAGACACCGTTGTCACCGCTGATAGTAAGATCTTTTTATCTCAGTGCGCTGAGAAAGTGGG
>JAGOEX010000058.1 GCA_017997475.1 bacterium | reverse complement strand
GATAAGGCAATGTTTGCCCATATTGCAACAAACACCTCATACATCTGTGATCTTTCAAAAAGTCCGAAAAGTCTCAGCGACTGCAAGAAAATTTCAAGAGAAGGGGAATCTGCGGGATTTCCAAAATTTGATAGGGACAATCCCAACCGCATAATTTACAGATCAATTGTTGAGGGTGGTCCTGCCAATAAGATGGTTGTGGTTGATATTTCCAAAGAACCATGGAAAATAGAGCGGGAGTTTGAAATACCGTCAACAGAAACCGCATTTTTAAGTATCTGGCTAATGGAATTCAAATCAAATGTTATTCTGTATGAAGAGAATTATGTGATGAACGAAAGCGGATATCAGGAAGACGGAAAGCTTTGTTATTATAGAATTGATAAAGGAAAAACATATTGTTCAAAACCAATTGAAAATCAGACAAGTTACGGACATGGTTATGCCACATTTGAAAACAAATACCTTTTCTGGCAGCCGATGTATAAAGCAGGGTATATTTTAAGAGACATGGACTGCTACTGTAAAGAAGAGGGTGTGTGCCCGTTTGAGGAGTAAAAAACAAATCATCCCGTCATATAGACTTAAATTTAAATTTTAGGTATTAAAAGAATCATAACTTGATTATTGAGATTCTTTGTATAGTATACCGCTTTAGAAAAAGTGAGGTGGCTTATGAAAAGATCGACGACTTCCATTCTGATCCTGATGACAGCGCTTTTTTTTATGTCAGCGTGTTCATATGTTACAAGACCTGTGGCTTCAACGCCGGAACTCACATGGGAAGAGGTTGAAGCGAAGTATCACTCTCTTGAGGCAGTTTCAGATCACGCAGGGATTGAAACATTTTCAGACGAAATGCTTAAGCTCAGATGGGCTAAGTGGCAGTATGAATTCATAAAATTCAGACTTGCGAAATCATTTTTCAACCGTGGTGAATATGACAGATCTCTTGAAATATTCAATGAACTCAAGGGTGTAAAACCTTTTGTGAACGAAACTCATCTTACGGCAGGCGAAGCGGCTCTTAAGACCGGCCAGTATGATGAATCTCTAAAATGGGTCCTTTCAATATATCTCAAACTCGGAAAAGAGGAGAAGGTCAGAGGGTCAAAAACAGTATTGCTTGCCTACCTTTATTCCAAAAGGGTTGAAAAAGCGGCGACATGGTATTCTGCTCTTGACGATGTGAAAAAGGAAAATGCAAAAGCTGAACTTGAAGAGTGGATGAACAGATCTCAGACGAATAGAAGTGATTTCAACAACTATCTGTCAATGGAGCCAGGCGGGAAAAGCGGGGATATTCCTGAAAACATGAAAGAGGAAGTTCTCGATGAAATGAAAAAGCTTGAAGAAGGTTCTGAAATAATTGAAGAAATGCCGATTGATGAAACTTATGATGCAGCCCGGGTGCCCGACTGGAACAATCTCTGTGTTGCACTTTCAAATGATGAAAAATGGACAAAGTTCAACGAAGTGATCACTTCATTCATCACCTGGTATTTCAAAGATTACAGAAAGAGTGGAATACAGCTTACATTTTTAAATTATCTTGATGAAACCGACATTGCCAAACTGTTTGAAAAGGCGAAAGAGACAAAATGCTTCGCCGTCGCAGGACCTTTTTTCGCCCCCGAATTTGCACAGACATTCAAAGAAAGATCGCTTGAGACAGCAATACCTGTTGTTTCCTACATACCTTACATCTCAACATTGAAAGGGATTTTCTATAATGTCATGCCGTCAAAAGACAGCGAATCGGAGAACATTATCAGATATGCTGTTAATGAAAGAGAAAAGAAAAAATTCGCTATCGCATATCTTGACAACAGAGAAGGAAGGATACTCAGAGATATGTACTGGAAGAATATTGAGGATATGGGCGGAAGCGTGACGGATCTGCTTGATCTCTCGCCCGGAGACAACGCCTTTTTTGATGATGTGGAAAAGGTGATCGGCAAACCGGACAACTATGATGAAGCGATCAGGATCTTTAAATGGAAGAACAAAGATAAATTCAGCAGTGACATACTCATGAAAAGGGCCATTGACCGCTTTACCAAAACCATTCCAGGCAAATGCGATTTTGACGCTCTTGTTGTCGCCACACCTGTTTTTCACATGCCGATGTTCCTTCCTTCCTTTCCCTACATGAATGTCGAATTTGAATATTACCAGAAATATCTGAACCGGAATGTGGCTGTGAGAAAGCACAATCTGCGCGAGGAGGGATATGACTGGGACATTCAGCAGATACTTGTTATCGCACCTTCTGAGCTTGTAAGTAGTGAAAAGGTGATAGAACAGCTTGGAACAACAATTGACGGAATGACAGTCTATGCCCCTGTCAACAACTTTTCAGATTCTAACAAGCCATATTCGGAGATAACAAAAAGTTTCAGTGAAAAGAACGGAAGAGGTCTTTATTTCATTGAGAATTTCATTGCCGAAGTGAGTGAAATACTGTTCAACGGACTTGAAAGATCGGGTAAAAAAGATATTTCAGGGTTTGTTTCTGCACTTAACGGGACTGAATTTACATCGATCCTTTCAGGTACACCGGTAAAATTTGACGAGTATAACAGAATGACCGGAAGGAGTGCAGTTATGATAGGCCGCAACAAGGAACCTTTCATGACACCCGCTCAACTGGAAGAGGAGCTCAGAAAGAAGGAAGAGGAAAAGAAAAAGGAAGAGGAAAAAAAGAAAGAGGTCAAACAGTAAATGCTCAGATATTCCGCAGGACTTATTTTTCTGATCTTTTATGTGATCTGGGGAGCACTGCTTTATCCGTTTTACATTTTAAGCGGCAAAAAGACAGGAAAATATCTTGTGAGAAATCTCTTCATCGTTGTTTTAAAAATATGCGGAGTCAAAATTGTTGCCGAAGGTCTTGAAAATGTTAATGAAAACGAGATATATCTTGTAGTAGGCAACCATCAGAGCGTTTTCGACATACCTGTGATCGGAGCGGTACTGCCCCTTAATTTGAGGATCTTTGCAAAAAAAGAACTTTCGAGAATACCTGTTTTCGGACAGTTGATGGTCCTTTATGATTTTGTGTTCGTGAACAGGAATAACCAGCGTGAAGCTGTGAGAGATCTCAAAAAAGCGGCTCAGAAAATGGAACATTGTTCGCTTCTTGTCTTTCCGGAAGGGACAAGATCAAAGGATGGAAGGGTCGGAAAATTTAAAAGCGGGGCATTTTCGCTTGCATTTGAAACAGGAAAAACAATACTTCCCGTTGCTTTGACAGGTGTTGCAAACATTATGCGTCCGGGGAAACTCACAGTTAACAAGGGAACAGTCTATATGAAAATTTTCCCTCCTGTGAAAATAGAAGAGGGGGACTCAAGAAAAAGTGTTGCTGAAAAACTTCAGTTAATAATATCAGAACATGTTCATTCAAAAGGAGGGTTAAATGAAAAAGATCAATGCTAAACAGGTTCATGAAATTCTGGGAAAATATATCCTTTGTGACGGATATGACATTGTCGTGGACGCAGAAAAAAGTCACGGAAGCTATCTTTATGACGCAAAACACAAAAAGGAATATCTCGATTTCTTTTCGTTTTTTGCATCAATGCCGCTTGGATTCAATCACCCGAAAATGAATAACAGGAAATTCATTGAGGAGATCGGACGCATTTCTTTGCACAATATTTCAAACAGCGATTTTTATACAACGACCATGGCTGAATTCACTCAGACAATGGCGGAAGTCGCAATGCCTAAATATATGAAGAAGATGTTTTTCATCTCAGGCGGAGCGCTTGCCGTAGAGAACGCTTTAAAAACCGCCTTTGACTGGAAGGTCAGAAAGAATTTTGCCAAAGGGATCAAGACAGAAAAAGGGACAAAGATAATCCATTTCAAACAGTCCTTCCACGGCAGAACCGGCTACACCTTGAGCATGACCAACACATCAGACCCGAGAAAATATCAGTATTTCCCGATGTTTGACTGGCCGAGAGTTGAAAACCCGAAAATGATATTCCCGATGAATGAGCAAAATCTCAAAAAAGTGAAAGAGCAGGAAAAAAAATCCATTGCACAGATAACAGAAGCGTGTAAAAAGTATAAAGACGACATTGCAGGACTCATAATTGAACCTATCCAGGGGGAAGGCGGCGACAACCATTTCAGACCGGAATATATGGCTGAACTGAGAAAACTTGCCGATAAATATGAATTTCTCCTTATTTTTGACGAAGTTCAGTCAGGCGGCGGCATCACAGGAAAGATGTGGGCTCACGAACACGATGGTGTTAAGCCGGATGTTATCTGTTTCGGCAAGAAATTCCAGATATGCGGCATAATGGTCGGTGACAGGGTTCTTGAAGTGCCGAACAATGTTTTTGCAGAATCAAGCAGAATAAATTCGACATGGGGCGGAAGCATTGTCGACATGAAAAGAGTTACCCGCTATCTTGAAATCATTAGAGATGACAAACTTCTTGATAATGCTAAGAAAATGGGAAAAGTTCTCATCACAGGACTTGAAAAGATAGCAAAAAAGACAGGCAAAGTTTCCAATGTAAGAGGAAAGGGGCTTTTTGTGTCATTTGACCTTGAAAGCAAGGATGCACGCAAGAACTTTCTCAATGACTGCATGACAAAGGAAAATCTCATCGTTCTTCCATGCGGGGATGTTTCCGTCAGATTCAGACCGTTCCTCGATGTCAAGGAGGAAGATATCCTCGAAGGCCTTAAAAGAATTGAAAGAGTGCTGAGCCGATAACCTCTTAAAAAATGGGAATTATTTATAATATTTTCATATACCCGCTTGAATTTTTTATGCAGATTGTACTTGAAGAGGCTTTGTCATTTACGGGCAGTCCTCTTATTTCACTTGTCTGCGTCAGCATAGCCGTTTCTCTCGGGTCGCTTCCACTTTATCACATGGCTGAATCATGGCAGGATAAGGAAAGAGAAATACAAAAAAAGCTTAAACCCAAGATATCAGAATTCAAAACGGTTTTCAGGGGATCGGCACTTAACAGTTACATCGGTACCCTTTACCGGCAGAACGGATACCATCCTGTTTTTGCTGTTAGAACTTCATTCGGACTTCTTATTCAGATACCGTTCTTCTTTGCGGCATACCATCTTCTTTCAAACTACAATGCTTTCAACGGTGTTGAGACTTTACTTTTCAAGGATCTGGGCAAACCCGATTCCTTAATTACTGTTGCAGGGCTGTCGATCAATGTTTTTCCATTTCTGATGACTGCTGTAAATCTTATCTCAGCATCAATTTACGGCAAAAAAACAACTTTCAAGGAAAACCTGCAGCTTTACGGAATGGCACTTCTTTTTCTTGTTGTTCTTTATGATTCGGCAAGCTCACTGCTCTTTTACTGGACATTTAACAACATTTTCAGCTTATTGAAAAATCTCATCTACAACAGGATTTATGACAATGGAATAATTAAAAAAAGTACAGGTCCCGCTGTAACAAATTACAGCCGCGAGCATTTACAGCTTCTTGTGTTTGCTTTAATCTCTTTATCTGTGCTGATCTTTTTTTCATCACCGCTTGCACTTCTTTCTTCAGGGTCCAACGAAGATGTTCCGGGAACATTTTCCAGTAATTTCAACTTCATGCTGACAGGGTTTTCTGTTTTTATAATTGCGATGGCAACATTTTTAGCAATTATTCCTGCAAAAACAAAGCCTTACTTTACACTTTTTTTTACCGTTGCACTTTTCCTGGGTGTTGCAAACACTTTTGTTTTTAATCCTGATTACGGAGAAATGACCGGTTTTGTTTTTGAAAATAATATAGAAATAGATACTTATGAAATAATCTTGAACTCTTTTTCTTTTGCTGTTTTAACAGCCGCAGTAATTTTTCTTTTCATAAAAAAGATAGATATGCTTATTACAATTACAAGAGTCGTTTTAATTTCACTCATAATATTCTCAACTTATAATGCATATGCTTTTTACAGGGAAAGTGATCAGACAACCATTGAAACAAATTCTGATCTGGAAAAAGAATTTACTTTCTCAAAAACAGGCAAAAATGTTGTAATTATAATGCTTGACCGGTTTATTGGTGGATATGTGCCTGAAATACCTGACATTCTTCCTGAAATGGAAAATATTCTTGACGGATTTGTGTGGTATTCCGACACCCTTTCTCCAGGAAGCGATACCGTTTCCGGTAAACCTTGTATTTTCGGCGGATGGGAATATCACGGCAAATCTATATCAGAAACAAGAAAAACCGTTCCTCTTCTTGAAAAAATGTCTGAATCTGTAAGAATAATGCCGTACAACTTTATTAAAACAGGGTTTGATGCAACAATTTTTGAAACCAAGGCCTCCTGGGTTAGAGGAACTGACAATAAATTTATTGAAAACGGCACAATCAAATCAATTGTAGGAAAACACACCGATATATGGTTAAAATCAAAAGAAGTTTCAGAAATTGAAGATGATTCTGCACAGAGAATCCTAACTTACAGCATTTTTAGATGTTCACCTTCTTTTTTAAGAAATTTTTTCTATGATTCTGATCAATACAGACAAAATAATGGAAAGAAAAAAGAAGCTGTGAAACATGACGGTTTTTTTGTTTTTTTTAGAGAAACCAACAAAAACATAATGAAAGGCAGTATCCGTGAATGGAGCACTTTTGATCTTCTGCCTGAATTATCTGAAGCTCTTGATAATGTTAAAGATCAATTTTTCTATTTTTCCACAATGATGACCCACGAACCTTTTCTCACCGATATGGACCTGGATATTAATCTTCAAGGCAACATTCACTATCCTTATGAAAAATATGGACGGTTTAATAAGAGCATGAATTCATTGAAACATCTTTACACCGATGCCGCAGCAATAAAAATGCTTGGAGATTGGTTCAAATGGATGAAAGAAAACGGTGTGTATGACAACACAAGGATCATACTTGTATCTGATCACGGAAGAGGTGTATATAATCCGATGTTTAACAAACAGATCATCCCTTGTTCAAAAAAGAACAATTCCCCGGCTCACTGGCATTCACTTCTTATGGTAAAAGATTTTAATTCCTCCGGTAAATTGGCTCAGGACAAGCAGTTTATGTCCACTTGTGATGTTTCTTCTCTTGCAATGAAAAACATTGTCGATGGAGTAAACCCTTACACGGGAAATGCAATAAAAATGCCTGAAAACAAATTCCCTTACACAGTTTACAAAACAAAATTCCGTATCAAAGAACAGGGAAAGTATAATTTTACAGCGACTGAAAGTTTCATTATAAAAAACGGTGATATTTTCAACTTGAGTAATTGGAGCCGTATTGATTAATCTTATTTACGACATTTTTATCTATCCACTTGAATTTCTTATGCAATTTGTGCTTGAAGAAGCTTTGTCATTTACGGGCAGTCCTCTTATTTCACTTGTCTGCGTCAGCATAGCCGTTTCTCTCGGGTCGCTTCCACTTTATCACATGGCTGAATCATGGCAGGATAAGGAAAGAGAAATACAAAAAAAGCTTAAACCCAAGATATCAGAATTCAAAACGGTTTTCAGGGGATCGGCACTTAACAGTTACATCGGTACCCTTTACCGGCAGAACGGATACCATCCTGTTTTTGCTGTTAGAACTTCATTCGGACTTCTTATTCAGATACCGTTCTTCTTTGCGGCATACCATCTTCTTTCAAACTACAATGCTTTCAACGGTGTTGAGACTTTACTTTTCAAGGATCTGGGCAAACCCGATTCCTTAATTACTGTTGCAGGGCTGTCGATCAATGTTTTTCCATTTCTGATGACTGCTGTAAATCTTATCTCAGCATCAATTTACGGCAAAAAAACAACTTTCAAGGAAAACCTGCAGCTTTACGGAATGGCACTCCTGTTTCTTGTCGTTCTTTATGACTCAACAAGTGCTCTTCTTTTCTACTGGACATGCAACAACATTTTCAGCCTTATCAAAAACATCATTTATAACAAGATCTATGACAATGGAATAATCAAATCAGCAAAAACCATAGAAAAAAAAGATACATTTGCTTTTGACAGGATATTCATATCAGCACTTATTTCTTTTTTACTGCTCACTTTTACAGCTGCTCCGCTTTCTGTTCTGTCGTCCGGATCAAAATCAGATTTTGAAGAACCGCTTTTTCATTATATGGGATACTCTCTGTTTTTTTCCGGGATACTCTTCCTCCTGGCAATAATATTATATTTCAATGTTCCGTATAAAATAAAGATTCTGCTTTCATTCACAACGACCGCCGCTGTTGTTCTGGGATTGTTAAATATGTTTATCTTTACGGGCAGTTATGGTGACATGAGTCATTTTATTTTCAGTGAAGGAATAGAGATCGATGACATTGATATATATTTAAATGTTATATCCGGAATAGTTATTCTGACAGCACTCTTATTTCTTTTTTACAGAAAAAATTTTCACTTCATCAGATCTTTTCTTACAGTTATTTCGGGATCTCTTATTTTATTCTGTTTTTATGAAGCAGCATGTTTTTATAATACAGAAAATAGTAAAACGGAATCAAAGCCCGGTGAATATTCGTTCACTTTTTCAAAAACAGGCCGCAATGTTGTTATTATCATGCTTGACAGATTTATCGGCGGTTTTGTGCCTCAACTTCTTGAACTCATTCCTGAAATCAAAGAAAATTACGACGGTTTTGTTTATTACAGCAACACCCTTTCCCCCGCAAGTTACACAATAGGAGGAGTTCCCGCAATAATGGGTGGATGGGAATATACTGTCAGAAATGTAAACACAACAAGAACAGATGTTCCATTAATAAAAAAACTGGATGAAAGCGCGAGGATAATGCCGTATAATTTTGATAAGGCCGGATTTGATGTAACAATTTTTTCAAATGACATTTACGGATGGTTTAAAAATGACAGCAGGGAAAATATCGGTGACTCTTTGTTCATTCATCCTGATTTTCCTAAATACAGAGAAATGTGGCTTGAGCGATATAACAAGGAAAGTAAAAAAGATGATGATTCTATCAGAAGAAAACTGCTGGTTTTCGGTATTTTCAGATCCGCTCCCCTTTTTATGAGGGAATTTATTTATGACAGCGGAGAATGGCATGTTGAAGAAGAAGCCGAAACACCCACAGAAGAAAAAGATGAGAAAAATTTTGTCTATTTTCACCAGAAAAGCAAACATCGCAGAGATACAACTCTTAAATATTATGCGGTTTTAGATTTTCTTCCTGAATTATCAAAAGTTTCAGATGATCCGAAAAATAAATTTATTTATATGACTAACGACCTTACACATGAACCGCATCTCATTGACAAGAATTTTAAATTTGAAATAACAGGAAAAATAGGTTATCCCAGAAATATATATAAAAAGTTTAATAAAAACATGAATTCACTGAAACACCTTTACACAGACGGAGCGGCCCTGAAACTTGTCAACGAGTGGCTTGACTGGATGAAAGATAACGGAGTTTACGATAATACAAGAATAATAATCGTTTCCGATCATGGCAGAGCAATGTACGACCCTTATTTTAAGTCCCAGAAAATACCTAAAGCAAGGAAAAGGGGGCATCCGGTTGATTTTGACAATCTTTTGATGGTGAAAGATTTCAATTCCCGCGGAAACCTTTTAATTAACAAGACCTTTATGTCATCAGCTGATGTTCCTTCAATTGCAATGGAAAGAATTATTGAAGGAACAAATCCTTATACTGGTAAAAAGATCGAAAGCCCTTTCAGCAGATTTCCTTTTTATGCTTATGATATTCAATGGAGACTGGAAAAACAGGAGAAATTCAGATATAAAATACACGAAGGTTATGTGATAGAAGAAAACGACTTTGATAATCCCGCGAAGTGGAGAGTTGTATATGAATAAAAATTTTATTTTCTATTTTTTGCTTTTAATAATTGTTCCTCTCCCTCTTTTCGGATATCTTGATCCCGGTTCAGGAAGCATGCTCTTTTCTGCTGTCATAGGTATTGTTGCGACACTCTTTTTTGTTATTAAAGGTGTGTTCTTTAAAATAATTGACCTGCCGGCTTATTTCTCAGGCGTCAGCAGAGGAAAAAGGGCAAAACATTCAATAGTATTTTACTGCGAAGGTCCTCAATACTGGAATATTTTTCTTCCTGTTATCAAAGAATTAAGCTCAAGAAATGTTAAATGCACATACCTTTCAAGCAAAGAGAACGATCCGGGTTTAAGCTGCGGATTTCCCAATGTGGAAACCAAATTCATCGGTGAAGGGAATAAAGCATTCTTTTATCTTAACACACTTTCAGCCGATGTATGCATAATGACAACTCCGGGGCTTGATGTTCTCCAGATTAAAAGAAGCAAAGGTGTTAAAAAATATATTCACATCACACACTCTTCCGGAGGATGTAGCGGATATTCAACTTTCGGACTTGACTACTATGATATTGTTCTTACAGGAGGCGAAGGGGACAAGGAATTTATAAATAAAATTGAAGAAGTCAGGGGTTTGAACAAAAAGATTGTTGAACCGGTCGGATGCACTTACCTTGATATAATGAGAGATCGCCTCAACGAATTGGAAAATTGTAAGAATGATTCAAACGGCAGAAAAACAATACTGATTTCTCCAACATGGGGAAGTCACGGACTTCTAAACAAATATGGCGAAAGATTACTGAAAATTATTACAGGTTCCGGGAAATATAGTATTATTGTCAGACCGCATCCGCAAAGTTTTGTTTCAGAAAAAAAGATAGTGGATGAACTTATGGAAAGATACCAGGACAACGAGTTTCTTAAATGGGACAGGGAGCCTGACGGACTTAATTCAATGAAAAGAGCGGATATTATGGTAAGTGATTTTTCGGGAATAGTTTTTGATTTTATTTTTCTTTTTAAAAAACCTGTTATAACATTTAAAGACCATTATGACCGGAAGGGAAAAGATTCCATGGATTATCCCGGAATACCTTGGAATATAAAAGTTCTTGATATAGCAGGAAAGTCTCTCAATGATAAAGATATTGAAAAGATTGATGAAATAATAGAAGATGTTGCCGGTGCCGGAATTAGTGAAGATGTATTCAATACTCTTAAGGATGGAATGGATAAATATCCTATGGAATCGGGAAAAAGGGCGGCTGATGTGATTTTAAAAACTGTTTCAGGCGGCATATAAAAAGGGGAAGAAAATGAACCTGGCTATCATAGGAGGAGGAAATCTTGCACATGCCGTTGCGGCATCGGCATCTCTTTTTTTTAAAAAAACATCCGTCCTGACAACAAGTTGCAAAGACTGGAACAGCAACCTGACCGTTATATTCCCGGGCAACGAAGTTATTGTAAGTTCAAAAATCGTTTGTTCAGACAATCCTGAAAAGATTCTAAAAGATGCCGACATTGTTCTTCTGACAGTTCCATCACATATAATTCCATCCAAACTTATTGAGATTAAACCTTTTCTTAAAAAGGATTCTATAATAGGAAGCGTTATCGCCTCAGGCGGATTTTTCTGGATATCAAGAAATATTCTGGGAGCTGATCAGCCTCTTTTTGCTTTTCAGAGAGTTCCTTTCATCTGCCGTATTATTGAAAAAGGAAAATCCGTGTCGGTCACAGGAACCAAGAGCGAACTTTTTGCCGCTTTTCATTTTTCCAACGGTTTCCCGGAAAATTATTCAAACATCAAAGATCTTTTCGAAAAAAGTTTTAGAAGCAGAATAATCCAGTTAAATTCATACCTTGAAGTAACTATTTCTAATTCCAACCCGATACTTCACACTTCAAGACTAAGCACACTTGTTAAAGACGGCTCCATTAAGGAACCTCTCTATTTTTACAGGACATGGGATGACTTGACATCAGAAATACTTTTGAAATGTGACGAAGAAATAATTGAGATCATAAATAAAATCTCCGTTCCTTTCCCTCTTTTTAAATCACTTAAGGAACATTACTGTGTTGCTGATCATTTTGAGCTGACAAAAAAACTTTCATCGATCGAAGCCTTCAGAAATATTACTTTCCCGGTTGTCAAAGAGGATTCCGGCATTTTAATTCCGGATCCAGATAACAGATATTTTCAGGAAGACCTCGCTTTCGGACTTGTCATCCTGAAAGCACTCGCAGAAATATTTGGGGTTAAAACACATAATATAGACAGCGTTATCAGGACATTGCAAGAGTTTCTGAGCAAAAATTATATTTCAGAAAACGGAACTTTAAACGGAAATGATGTCCGTTTTTCAGGAATTCCTCAAAACTACGGATTCAGTTCAGTAAAACAATTAATGACTTTAAACAATAAAAACTGAGAGGGAACATGCAGGCATTAATTCTCGCTGCCGGAATGGGCAGACGGTTGGGAAAAATAACAGAGAACAAAACCAAGGGAATGGTTGAAGTAAACGGAAAAACGCTTCTTGCCAGATCTCTGGATATCCTTACTTCCTTTGATGAAATATCAAGGATTGTTCTGGTTGTCGGATTCGCTCATGAAGGCGTCCGAAAAGCGATCGGGAACTCCTGGAACGGCAGAAAAGTAATTTATGTTGAAAATCCTGATTATGACAAAACAAACAATATTTACTCTCTTTTCCTTGCAAAGAAAGAACTTTGCGAAGAGGACACAATACTTCTGGAAAGCGATCTGATCTTCGAAAGAAGTCTTATTGAGCGGCTTATTGAGGATAACCAGAGAAATCTTGTGCTTGTTGCAAAATGGAAAAGCTGGATGGAAGGAACGGTTATAACTTTGTCAGACAACAATGAGATTGCTCAGTTTATTGGAAAAAAAGGGTTTGATTTCAGAAACTCCGACAAATATTATAAAACTGTCAATATTTACAAATTCTCAAAAGAATTTTCGAGCATGATTTACGCTCCCTTCCTTGAGGCATACTGCCATGCTTTCGGGCTTAGTGAATATTATGAGAATATACTTGGCATAATTACATTCATAAACAAATCTGATCTCTTGGCGGCAATTATAAACGACAGTGCTAAATGGTATGAAATTGATGATCACAACGATCTGGACATAGCTGAAACACTTTTTTCTGAAGATTCGGACAATTATCTTAAAAGATACGGCGGTTTCTGGAGATT
>JAGOEX010000301.1 GCA_017997475.1 bacterium | reverse complement strand
GTATATGTAAAAGCAAGGGTTCCGGCATTTCTTATAGATTCCGGAAGATCAGATGAAATGCTTTCGGGAGGGATCTTTATCCACAGAGGATACGGTGCAATATATCTCATATTCCCCTGAGGTATCATCACAGAATAGTTATACACATCCATTACCATGTTCTTCTGAATGTCAAAGCCGTAACTCTTGAACATATCATCATAATTTGACTGTTTTTCCTGCGCAAATCCCTGCTGTGATACCTTCATTCCCGACTGGAGAACAATAACTTTTCCACCCTTCATCAGGAACTGGTCAACTGCGAATTTTTCCCAGCCGCTCAGATTAGCCGGCTCGTGGAGAACAACTATTTTCGTGTCTTCCTTAAAGTTCTCCCCTTTTTCAAGACGGATCTCTTCAACATGATATAATTCCCGCAGTGCCTGTGCCACTGCCTGAGTATCCTGATTTATTGAATAGCTTTGAGGCATCTGTGCCGCAAGCTGAGCCCTCATCTGCGGATCAAGATCCGATGGAAGCTGCGGTTTTGAATTGAGAAAAGTTATCCGTTCCTTTTTATCTTTTGCCAGCTTCAATATCAGCGAAGTTAGCTGAAATTCAAGATCGTTCACCGAAAGGACGACAGGGAGAGTTTCCATTTTATCCTTGAAAAAAAGCACGATGCCCATATATGCCGCCTGAAGCTCCTCTTTGTTCTGCCCGATGACATTAAGCTGAACCTTCTGGATACCTGCACTTTTTGCGTCTTTTTCAATATCGGCGCTTTTTTCAGGATAGAGAACAGAAAGTGTCACTTTTCCGCCGCCGTATCTTTCATATTCAGTAAGAAGATCAAGTACATTTCTCTTAATCGGAAGAACTTTCGGTGGTAGTTCCTCGCTCACATAGAATTTTATTTCCACATCATCATTGAGTTTTGAAAGGATCTCTTTTGTCGATGAACTTATTGTATAAAGTCCCCCTTTTGTAAAATCAAGCCGGTAAAAAAGATCGGTTGCAAGAATGTTTATGAAAATCGCGATCGCTGTTGCAAGAACAACGCTTATTACTGCATCTCTTCTTTTGTTTTTCATTGTTCCCTCCTACCAGTTTCTGCTTTCAATCGAGCGGATGTTGAAGAACATAAAAAGGGAAATGATAGAAAGATAATAAACCATATCCCTTGAATCAAGAACCCCTCTCTGAATGCTCTGAAAATGGTAACTAAGTGAAAAATTCCGTACTATATCAGCGATAAAATTGGGAAATACTGAATAGACCGGTTCAGTTCCGATTATCATGAAAACAAGTATGGAAACCGCTGTTACAAGAAACGCTGAAACCTGATTGGCAGTAAATGAACTTATCAGATTGCCTATTGCGACATAGCTTCCTGCCAGAAGGAAAAGCCCGATGTATGAAGTGATCACGGGCCCCCAGTCAAGAGTTCCGGTCATTGAGACAAGAACCGGCACGATGAATGTGAGGATTATCGCGATCGAAACAAAAGCAAAGCCAGCCAGAAATTTCCCTGTTACAAGAACAAGGTCAGTGACCGGCATTGTGAAAAGGACTTCCATTGTTCCAGTCTTTTTCTCTTCAGCCCAGCTTTTCATTGTGACAGAGGGAATGAAGATGAGAAATATCCATGGAATAATGCTGAAAAAATCATTCATGCTCACAACTCCGATCAGGAAATAAAGCCGGAAAAACAAAAATCCGAGTATCACAAGGAACAGAGTAAAAAATATGTAGGCAATCGCTGAATTAAAATAGCTGAGCAGTTCTTTTTTTGCAATTACAAGTGCTCTTTTCATTATTTCCCTCCTTCTGTAAGGTTAAGGAACATATTTTCCAGTGAATTCCCTTCAAGATAAAGCTGAACGACCTTCCAGTTGTTTGATGCCGCAAGGACAAATATGGAATGACCAGTTTCTTTGTTTCCTGCGGCAAATATTCTGTAAAGTCCGCTATGAACTTTTTCAACTTTCTTCACATTTTCCAAAGTGTTGAGTTTTTCAGCAATATCAGCGGTTTCATCAATAATATCAAGCACAAAGATGTTGCTGCCCTTGCTTCTCTCACGGAGATTTTCAATTGTGTCATCCGCCGCTATTTTCCCGTTATTTATTATCAGAACTCTGTCTGCAACCGCTTCAACTTCTGAAAGAATATGACTGCACAGAATTACAGTCTTTTCCTTTCCGAGCTCTTTGATAAGGTTTCTTATTTCGGTTATCTGTTTGGGGTCAAGTCCGTTCACAGGTTCATCAAGAATTAGAATTTCAGGGTCATGGATTATCGCCTGGGCAAGGCCCACTCTCTGTTTGTAACCCTTTGAAAGGTGGTTGATAATTCTGTGAGAGACATTTTTGATGCCGCATTTTGTCAAAGCAGAGTCAATTGCTTTTTCACGGTTTTCAATTCCTCTCATTTCGGCAATGAAATTGAGATATTCGGCCACTGTCATGTCGAGATAGAGCGGATTGTTCTCAGGAAGATAGCCGATGCTTATCCTTGCATTCACCGGATCTTTTAAAATGTCTTCATTCTTTACTTTAATTGTTCCGGTGTCAGGCGGCATGTAACCGGTGATCATTTTCATGGCAGTCGTCTTTCCGGCACCGTTTGGACCCAGAAATCCCAAAATTTCACCTTTTTTCAGTTTGAAAGAAAGGTTTTCGACTGCCTTGATCTCATTGTAACTCTTTGAAACATTTGCAAGTTCAATAATTACATCCATAAAAACCTCCAAAAAAAATCAAAATTCGTATCTATAACAGATTATTTTTGAAAATTATTCCAGAAAAATAAGAAAAATTATTTTCTCATATCCTGAACAAGTCTGGATAGTTGTTCATAAAAATCTTTTCTG
>JAGOEX010000300.1 GCA_017997475.1 bacterium | reverse complement strand
GAAGAGAAGTTGTCGAAGAGATAATGCCGTTTCTCACCGAGCAGGGGGGAAATCCTTCAAGCAGACATAAGGAAGGACGGATCGCAAAGACCGCTTTTGAAAAAGCACGGGAAAAGGTTGCGGCCGCGATCAATGCCGAGCCGAAGGAGATAACTTTCAATTCCTGTGCAACTGAAGGGAACAACACGGTTCTTAAAGGTTACATGTCGGGGCTTCGCGGAAACATCAGAAAAAACCACATAATAATCACTTCAGTTGAACATCCGAGCGTTTTTAACACAGCAAAATCACTTGAAAAAGACGGTTTTGAAGTGACATTTCTGCCAGTTGATACAAAAGGTGCTCTTGATCTTGAGATACTGAAAAATTCGATAAAAGAGAACACCGGTCTGATAAGCGTAATGATGGTTAATAACGAAACAGGGAACATTTACCCTGTTGAAGAGATAGCCCGTATTGCAAAGGAGAAAAACATTCTTTTCCATGTCGATGCGGTTCAGGCAATAGGTAAAATTCCGGTTGATGTCAAAAAGATCGGTTGCGATTTTCTTACAATTTCGGCTCACAAGTTCTACGGGCTGAAGGGAACAGGCGCCCTTTACACAAAATGGGGCAAATGGGTTGCTCCGATGATCTCAGGCGGTCATCAGGAAAAAGGGAGAAGACCGGGAACTGAAAATGTTGTCGGTGTGATAGGAATGGGCAGAGCGATCGAGCTTGCTGTGAGCGAACTTGATGAAGAAAGCAGACGGCTCAAAGCACTTAGAGACCATCTTGAAAAAAGGATACTCAACGAGATCCCTTACACGAGAATTGTCGGAGATCCTGAAAACAGAGTTCCAGCCATCACCAACATTTCATTCAGGTTCATTGAAGGTGAATCGATACAGCTCAAGCTTGATAATGACGGGATAGCAGTTTCCACCGGCTCCGCATGTTCTTCGGGCACGCTTGAGCCCAGCCATGTTATCGCTGCGATGAAAGTTGATCCTGAAGAAGCCCATTCGAGCATCCGTTTTTCGCTTGGAAAATCTTCAAATCTCAAAGATATTGAATATACTGTCGAGCGAGTAAAAAAGATCGTTGAACAGCTTCGGAGCTTTTCTCCGGTCTATGACAAGTTTATTTCAGAAAATGAAACCGGAGGAAACCGATGAATTATACTGAAAAAGTGATGGACCACTTCCTGAATCCCAGAAATATCGGAAAAATTGAAGATGCAGATGCAGTTGCCGAGATCGGGAACGCAACCTGCGGAGATATTATCAAGCTTTATCTCAAGATTACACCCGACGGGGTTATCGAGAACATAACTTTCCAGACTTTCGGCTGCGGAGCGGCGATTGCCACTTCTTCAATGACAACTGAAATGGTCAAAGGAAAAACAATTGACGAAGCCCTTGAAATTACAAGGGAACAGGTCGCAGATGAACTCGGCGGACTGCCGGCAAACAAAATGCACTGCTCAAATCTTGCGGCAGATGCTCTCCACAAGGCGATCAAAGAATACAAAGCAAAAAATGGAATCAAATAGACCTCTGCGGGTCGCTATCTACACTTTCGGCTGCAAGGTCAATCTTTTTGAATCAGATCAGCTTAAAAACTCTCTAAAAAATGTTGAGATCGTTTCTGCTGACGATCAGCCCGATGTGCTTATCATCAACGGCTGTACTGTAACTTCCGCCACCGACAGTCAGGTGAGGAACATGATAAGGCGGTTCTCAAAACTCGGCAGAGTTATTGTCAGCGGCTGTTATGCAAGAAAAAATGATGAAAAACTCGAATCTTTTCAGAATGTTGAATTTGTTTCAGATATTTCTGAAGTGGCTGAAATGCTCGGTGGCGAATTTGTCTATGATGCGAATTTTAACCGTTCCAGACCTTTTGTAAAAATTCAGAGCGGTTGTGACCAGTTCTGTTCATACTGCATAATTCCTTATGTCCGCGGTCCTTTGAAGAGTGTTCCGTTAAATGAGATAAAAACACTCGTTGAAAAAATAAAAGACACACAATTTCATGAAGTTGTGCTGACAGGAATCCATATTGGAAAATACGGAAAAGATTTGAATGACGGATCAACTCTTGCCGATGTCGTTAAAACTGCCCATGAAATTATAGGCAGGGTCCGGCTCGGTTCTCTTGAATCACCTGAAATTGATGAAGAACTTTTTAACATGGCTGAAAAAGGGATGATACTTCCACATTGGCATATTCCTCTTCAGCATGGATGTGACTCAGTTCTGCAAAGAATGAACAGACCTTACAACTCATATGAATTCAAAAAGGCAGTTGACAGATTGACAAATATTTACAAAGACTTGCCTGCGATCGGAACCGATGTGATAACCGGTTTCCCCGGTGAAACAGATGAGGAATTCAACAAATCTTTCAAGTTCATTGAATCGCTCCCTTTCACTTACGGACATGTTTTTCCGTTTTCAGTGAGAGCAGGAACCAAAGCAGAGATCATGGAAAAAGAGAATCCGGTTCCGAAAGAAGTAAAAAAAGAAAGAGCCGCAATTTTAAGAGATCTGTTTGAAAAGAAAAAACTCCAGTATATACAGTCACTTGACGGAACAACAGATGAAGTCATCATCGAAGAAAAAATTGGTGACGGGCTTTTTAACTCAACCTCTTCAAAATTTCAGACAGTTCAAGTTTCAGGCGATTTTCAAAGCAGAGAACTTGTGAAAGTGAAGCTTAAATACATTGACGGAACTTTGAAAGGAACCCCGTTTGAAAAATAGAACTATTGATCTCAAACCGCTTCTTGAATGTCTGTATGCAAAACTGAACAAAAGGGAGTTTGTTGATCCCGATCCGTTGATTTTCCTTTATAATTTTAATGAGTTGAAAGATCGCGAAATTGTTGGGCTAATAGCATCGT
>JAGOEX010000299.1 GCA_017997475.1 bacterium | reverse complement strand
GGCAAAAAGGACCGGGTAAATCTTCACCGTGTTATCGGGATCATGATGGTTCCTGCAGTTGCGATCTCAATTATTATTGCCGCGGGGGCGGTTTTCATTCCTGAAATTCTGATGTCGGTCTTTTCTAGTGATGCAGAAGTTCTTGATCAGTCAGGAAGGTATCTTCGCATTGTGGGACTAAGCTATCCGCTGACTGCGGTTTCATTCATTTTTCAGATAGTTTTAAGAAGCACGGATAAACCCCGCATTCCGATGTACACCTCGTTTTTTGCACTTTTGATAAACATTTCTTTCAACTGGCTTCTGATATTCGGGAACATGGGTTTTCCAAAGCTTGGAATCGAAGGGGCGGCAATTGCAACACTGCTTGCCAGAGGGCTCGAAACAGTTCTCACTATCTTCATCGTTTATTACACAAAGTCTGCCGCCGCCGCAAAACTCAGAGTGATGCTTGACTTTAAAAAAGATCTTGTGAAAAGGGTGTTTATAACTTCCATGCCTGTTTTCATTAACGAATCGGTCTGGGCAAGCGGAATTGTAGCCCTTAACATCATCTATGCATCACTCGGAACACAAGCTATCGCATCAATAAGCATAATGGACAGCGTCGGCAGGATCTCGTTTGCCGCATTCATCGGAATTGCCAATGCCGGAGCAGTAATTCTAGGAACTGACATCGGAGCACAGAAATATGATCAAGTGTGGGAACATTCCAAGAAATTCTCAGCCATGTCCATCTATGCAGGAATCGTTGTGAGTTTTCTTCTTTTCATCACAGCACCTTCCGTCATTTCAATATACAACATTTCACCGACAGTTGCCGACCTTGCATATAAAACCATCCTCGTCTGGGTGTTCATCATTCCGATAGTATCATTCAACTGCCTGAATATTGTGGGAATTCTGCGAAGCGGCGGCGACACCAAAGCAGCACTCTGGATCGATATCGGAGCACTCTGGGCGATCGGAGTTCCAGCAGCACTCATCGGAGCAAGTTGGTTCCAACTTCCAATTTACTGGGTCTATCTTCTTGCAAAAAGCGAAGAAATCTTTAAGTTTTTCTTTGGAATGAAACGGTATCTCTCAAAAAAATGGATCAGAAATCTCGTCGAGGATGTTGAGTAGGGGCGAAAGATTTTTCGCCCTTACCAAAAAACAAATTAATTGCCAACAAAATAACAATCGTTAAAATCTTTCAGAATCTGATTCAGAAGTGAGGAAATGAAGAGGGGGGAGTGAATGAAAGAAATCGAACATCAGAACATAGAATGGAAAGAATCGTGGCGAGATGAATATCTTAAATGGATTTGCGGTTTTGCAAATGCTGACGGCGGCACACTTGTTATCGGAAAAAGGGATGATGGGACTATTGCAGGAATTGCAAATGCAAAAAAACTTATGGAAGATATTCCCAACAAAGTCAAAGACATAATGGGCATTATGGTTGATGTTAATCTCAAAAAATCAAAAGAGGGTGAATATATTGAGATTATTGTTGAACCCTATCACAACCCGGTGAGTTACAAAGGCGAATATCATTACAGGAGTGGCAGTACAAAACAGGAATTAAAAGGTGCCGCACTTGACCGCTTTTTGCTTCGCAAATATGGCAGAAACTGGGACAGTGTGCCGGTGCCTTATGTAAAGGTGGAAGATCTTTCAGCTGAGGCATTTGCTCATTTCAGAAAACTCGCAAAAAAAGGTCATAGAATTGATGAAGAACTGCTCAGCGAACCGAATAAATATCTTCTCGAAAAACTACATCTTTACGAAGGAAGCTATCTAAAAAGAGCGGCAGTACTTCTTTTTCATCCTGATCCTGAAAAATTTATAACCGGCTCTTATGTAAAAATAGGATTCTTCAGGAACGATACAGATATTCTTTACCATGATGAAGTTCATGGAGATCTCTTCACTCAGTCTAAAAAAACACTTGAAATACTTACAACAAAATATCTGCGTGCACTCATAAGTTATGAAGGAATTCAGCGTGTTGAAACACTTCAAGTGCCTAATGATGCACTCAGAGAAGCTATTCTTAATGCTCTCGTTCATCGTGATTATGCAACCGGAGCACCCATTCAGATCAGGGTTTATACCGACAAACTGATGATTTTCAATTCGTGTGTGCTGCCTGACAACTGGACAATAAAAAATCTTGTCGGCAAACACTCTTCTCATCCCTACAATCCAGATATTGCCAATGCGTTTTTTCGTGCTGGTGAAATTGAATCGTGGGGACGCGGTATTGAACGGATTTTTACCGCATGCAAGAATGAAAAAGCACCAAAACCAAAGCTGGAACTTGAAGGAACGCACGGTCTGTGGATAGAATTTCCTTTCATACAGCTCTCAGAAGAAGAAATGTCGGGAAAAATGTCGGGAAAAACGTCGGGGAAAACGTCGGGAAACAAGTTGGGTAATAGTAAGGACGAATTGAGGGAGAAGTACGGAAGAAGTACGGAAGAAATACGGAAGAAATACGGTATAATAGCAGAAAAAATAATCCTTAATATGATAGAAAACTCACATATTACAATCAAAGAAATTGCAGTGCTTCTTTCAGTCAGTCAAAGTGCTGTAGAGAAAAACATTGCCAAACTTAAGAAAGATGCTTTGTTGCAACATATTGGTTCCACAAAAGGTGGACACTGGGAAGTATTGGAAGAAAAATGATGAAGTTAAGAAAATTTGGATTTATTGGTTTTCGTAGGGGCGACATTGATGACGCCCAATAGGTGTTTGGTTTTTTCGTACGGGTTGAACCATGTGCTGTACGGGTTGAACCCCGTTTCAACCCTGAACCAGGAAAATTAGAATGAACACAATAAACGCGTTTATTATTGATTCTGATCTGCTTAAAAAGATCCCTGCGAGTCCGGGTGTTTATCAGTTCAGGG
>JAGOEX010000298.1 GCA_017997475.1 bacterium | reverse complement strand
AAAAAAGCACTTGAACCCAAAGTAAGGATATAAAGAAAAAAGTCAAAAAAGCAGATTGCCCCATTTTATTTGCCAATTTGACGAATCTCAAATATATTTAGATGTTTTTGATAATTCAGGATGTGAGCATGAAGGAAAGGTATCTTGAGCTTGTAAATCTTCTTAACAGGGCATCTGCGGCATATTACCGTGATGATTCTCCTTTTATGAGCGATTCAGAGTATGACCGGCTTTATCGCGAGCTTATTGAACTTGAGGATAAGTATCCGGAAATAAAGGTGAAACACTCTCCATCAATGAGGGTTGGGGCAGAGATCAGAGAGGGTTTTAAAAAGGTTGCACACTCTGAAAAAATGATGTCGCTTGATGATGCATTCGATGTTATGGAGGTCGAGCAGTTTTTCAATCGGCTTGATTTCGAACCCGGGAACGGTTTTGTCGTTGAGCAGAAAATTGACGGGCTTGCGGTCAACATTCTTTACAATTTCGGGAAATTTGTTCAGGCGGCAACCCGCGGGGATGGAATGATCGGAGAGGATGTGACACAGAATGTTGCCACTGTCAAAGATATTCCTCTTGAAATTCAGGAGCTTAGCGATGTAAGAAATATTGAAGTGAGAGGCGAGATATATATGCCGCTGTCAAGTTTTGAAGAACTTAACAAATTAAAACTTGAAAGTGACGAAAAGCCGTTTGCCAACCCGAGAAATGCGGCGGCCGGCTCATTAAGACAGCTTGATCCGAAGATCACTGCTCAAAGAAAACTCAAATTTTTTGCATACGGAATAACGGGTATCGCAGAAGGAACAGTGGAAACTCAGGAACGGCTTCATAAATTTTTAAGGGCTGTGGGTTTCAAAACGCCTGATTTTATAAAAATCGAAAAGATTGAACAAATTGAAGATCTTGTGAAAGAAATTATAAGCGAAAGAGCGGGACTTCCATACGATATTGACGGACTTGTTGTTAAGCTCAACAGCTTTGAAGATCAAAAAATTGCGGGATTTCTGACAAAAACGCCGAAATGGGCTATTGCATATAAACTTCCTGCCGTTGAAAAGACCACAAAACTTCTTGATATAACCTGGCAGGTGGGGAGAACCGGAGTTGTCACACCGGTTGCGGAGCTTGAACCGGTTGAGATCGGAGGAGTTGTCGTAAAAAGGGCGACTCTGCACAACATTGACGAAATCAGAAGAAAAGGGCTGATGATCGGTGACACAGTTTTTGTAAGAAGGGCAGGAGATGTCATCCCTGAAGTCATCGCTCCTGTTGAACATTTCAGAAACGGCAATGAACTCACGGCTCTTGCTCCATGTTCATGTCCAGTCTGCAATACTGACCTTATAAAAGACGAAGACAAGGTCGCACTGGTATGTCCCAATTCGGGCTGTCCTTCAAAAGTGGCTGGGTCCATTGAACATTTTGTTTCAAGAAAGGGTTTTAACATTGATGGACTTGGCGAAAAACAGATAGAATTCGTCTATAAAAAAGGGTGGGTTAAAACTGTTGCCGACATTTTTTCACTTTCTGAATACAGGAATGAACTTTCAATTGAAAAAGGGTGGGGTGAAAAAAGTGTTACAAAACTTTTTGAGGCGATAAATAAGTCAAGGAACATAAAATTTGAGAATTTTCTTTATGCTCTCGGAATTGACGGAGTGGGGGAATTCCTTGCCGGAGAACTTGCAAAAAACTTTACAATTGCTGAACTTATGACCGCTGAAACAGGAATGCTCATGGCAATTGAAGGGATTGGTGAAACTGTTGCGAAAGCTATAAAAGAGTATTTTACAAATTATGATAATCGTGTAATTGTCGAACGGCTCATTAACGAAACAGTTATTTCATACCCTGAAAAAAGTGACCTCACAAATAAAATTTTATCAGGCAAAACATTTGTAATCACTGGAGAATTGTCTGAACCAAGAGAAATGTTCGCTGAACTTATCAAAAATCTTGGAGGCAAAGTCTCATCATCAGTCAGCAAAAAGACACATTATCTCCTTGCCGGAGAAAATGCCGGAAGCAAGTTGGCAAAAGCGACCGAACTTAATGTCAAAGTAATAAACGAAGAAGAATTCAAACAACTTATAGAAAAATAAAAAAGATTTTTTTTTGACTGAACAGTTGGTCTTATGGAAATGGAGGGAAGAATGATGAAAAAACTCGCTTTTGTGATGGTGATGCTGCTCACTTTCTGCATCATGGCGCAAGATAAGACAGTTACGGATGTCAAAGAGATCCTTGATAAAATGGATAAGGTTTACCGGGCAGATTCTTCAGAATTTGAAATGGAAATGGAGATAATTACTCCCGACTGGCAGAGAAAAATGAGGATGAAGGCATGGAGCGAAGGGATGAAAAAGACATTCATAACTATTCTTTCACCATCAAAAGATAAGGGGATTGGCACTTTGAAAGTGGATAGCGATATGTGGAACTATTTTCCCAAAGTGAACAAAGTTATGAAAGTTCCGCCAAGCATGATGATGGGAAGCTGGATGGGAAGTGATTTCACGAACGATGATTTAGTTAAAGAGACAACTTTCCGTGACGATCATACTGCAAAGCTGCTCGAAAGCACAGAAAAGGATATTATTGTGATCGAACTCAAGCCAAAAGAAAGTGCCGCCTCAGTCTGGGGGAAGATTGTAGCAAAGGCGAGAAGAAGCGATTATCTTCCTGTTTCGCAGGATTATTATGACGAGAAGGGAAAGCATGTCAGAACTATGAAATTCTATGACATAAAAAAGTTCGGGGACAGGATGATCCCGGCCGTAATGGAAATAATTCCGCTAAATAAAACCGGACATAAGACAAAGATCACCTATATCGAAGGGAAGTTCAACATCAAACTTGACTCAGACACATTCAGTTTGAGAAATCTTCAGAAAATGAGGTAG
>JAGOEX010000297.1 GCA_017997475.1 bacterium | reverse complement strand
AGCATAAAAGAATATTCAACTGCATCTTCTGAGTTTATTTTTCTTAAAAGTGCGGCTGTGATCGTGGAGCCGGAACGGGAAACTCCGGGTAGAACCGCGATGCCTTGGAAAAAGCCGATGAAAACTGCATCAATCCATGTGATCTCTTTCTTTTCAAACCTTTTTTTAAGAAAGAACTGTGCTGTAAAAAGCATTATTGCTGTAAAAAGAAATGCTCCTGAAAGAAAAACCGGACGATCTCTCATGATAAGCAGCAGCGGTTTTGTAATAAACACCATGCCGCCGGTTATTACCGTGCTTATTATCAGCAGAACCAGATACTTATGCTGAGCATTGTATTCTTTGAAATTAGTCATTCCATTAAAAAGATCTGCTATTTTCCTTCTGAAAAAGATCATTACTGCCATAAGAGAGGCAACATGGAGCAGAATGTCATAAATCAGAGGAACATCTTTGTGTCCCATCAGATTTTCTGTCAAGGCAAGATGTCCTGATGAACTTACGGGAAGAAATTCTGTAAAACCCTGAAGAAGTCCCAGAATAATTGATTCAAGTATTGTCATCGGACCGGACTACTGCTGAAAAGGTCTTGCACAGTCATATGGCTCTGCGGGAGTTATCTCTTTTACGACAAGGTTCTTTTTTGTTCCGTCTCCGTCGCTCACATCTATTGTATAAACATCCCAGCAAGTGTCGGTACGAGTCATAAGAAGCGATCTTGACATCTCCTCTACAGCATGAACATACGCTTTAACCACAGCCGTAGAAGGCCCTTTGGATGTGTCATACGCATGAACAACCACTTTGTATGTGCCATTTGCCGGCTTGTTCACATAAAGCGTTTCAGGCCCCATTCCGGTTGTATTATCAAGATCAAGATAAGGATCGTCCTTCCCATCTCCTTCTATGCCCCAATCCGGTCTCGCACCTGAATATTGCGGAGAACAATTCCAGAAATAACAGTCACTTACAGGATCACCATAAGTTCCGTCAGGGCGGACAAGATGAATGTCTATATCTGCGTTCTTGTTATCCCAGAGCAGTTTTACTGCAAGATCGTCATCAGATATAGCTTCAACTGTACATTCAGCCGGGATGGAACTGACTCCTTTGTTGTTGATGACGATAAGTCTTACAACATAGATCCCTTTCATTTTCGCCTGGAAAGCAGTTCTCGAAATTCTGTTTGACGGATCGTTGTTAAGGGGGTTTCCAGCCCTGTTCGAGTCGTCAACTATGTCTAATGATATTCCTCCTGGAGTGGTTTTAAAATCCCACAGATATCTCAGATCAGTCTTTGAAACACCGTCACTGTCAACACTTTCTCCGCCATCCATTGTAGCCCACTGGAGAACAGAAACCTTTTCCGGCTCACATTTCAGTTTGGCTGTGGGTGCTTTATCAACATCCGGACCGCATTTAAGAACTATTTTCTTATCCTGATTTATCCCGTACTCTGTCGGATCGTTGTTCACGATAAGAAGTTCTCCGGTAAGCGGCTGAGGATATTCCTTGTCATTCCTGCAACCGATCATGAGCATCATGGAGTCTGCCGGAGCTATCTGAACATTCGGCTCGGGAGCCTGTGAAATGAAGAAACCGGTCTCATTTGCATTTTTAGACTTCCCCTGCGATATGGAAACGGCAAGAAGCTTAAGGTTGGCTGTCCCTTCATTAAACACCTGTACTCTGTTCACAAGTTCATCAATAACATCTTTGAAAACCATCACTTCATCGTCCGGCTCAGCATCATCAATAGTTTTCACCACTATTTTGCCGGTAGGTTTTGTCTGAGCAATAAGTTTAATGTCAAAATTGGGTTTACATTTATCGTTGCTTGTTATTCTGAGGTATCTCACCTGTTCGTCCCAGTTGCTGGCTACAACAGAGATCCCTATGCCGACCTCTTCATCATTTTTCAGACTTACAGGACCTCCTGAAACCGGATTGCTCTCGATCTTGAATCCGCCCTCATCCTTCACTCCGTTCTCGTTGACTATTGAAACCGCAGTTATTATGAGAGGAGAACTGTCTGAACAATTGTAACACCTGTTCATGACATAAGTGTATTTAGTCAGCGACTGCTCAGCAAATATTATACCTGAAAAGAACACTTCTTCGTTTTTCGGTCTAAGTCTGTTATCAGCACTCGAATAATTACAATCCTCAGCATTGTCAGGCACTTCCGTCTGGCCTTCATTAACAGGGGCATCTTCGTCATTAAGTGCGGGATCGTCATTTTCCGGCGGATCTGACTTATCACAGGAAACCGAATAAAAACCGGAAAGTGCCATAAAGATGACAATTAAAATATGCACTTTTTTCATTTTTATCTCCAAGCTCATCATTTGTTTACCGACTGTACACATCTGAATCCAAGATTATAGTATCTGTAATTCGGGAATGCTTTGTCCCTTGCATATGTTGTTATCTCATTTTCAAGAGATACCCAGCTTCCACCTTTGATCACCTTCTCCTGTGTCGGCGAATCGGCAGGACCGATCGGATCTTCAACAATTACACCGTCCGTCCTTTTCTGGTAGTAGCTGTCAATGTTGTGCCATGTATCAGTCCACTCGGCCACATTTCCTGCCATATTATAGACACCGTACTTTGAAACACCGTCTTCGCCCCATGTTGCATTTGTAACATCACCGAAAAGCGCTGAATAGTTTGCAACTGTAGCTTCAATATTATCAGCCGGAGGTTCTGAACCCCATGGGTATTTATAACTTTCTGTTTCGCAGTTTATATATTTTTCACATCCGCCCCTTGCAGCTTTCTCCCATTGTGCCTCGGTTGGAAGAGTCTTGCCTGCCCAGTGACAGAATGTAAGCGCCTGATTATAACTTACCCATATTACCGGAAATCCGGCATAATTCGGATTATAGTAATAATTCTGGTAC
>JAGOEX010000296.1 GCA_017997475.1 bacterium | reverse complement strand
CCCAGAGAATTCAGCAGGATCCCTTCATCTGTCGCGATCCATTTGACACCGGCATTAAGGGCCGGTTCAATTATCTCAGGACTTACAGAACCTTCAGCAGGCCACATCCCTGTTACTTCTTTACCCCATATTTTTGAAGCATATGCTTTCCCTTCTTCAAGATGCCATTTTGCATCTTCAGGATATGAAAACCTTTCCGGAAGAGGAACACCTGAACTTCTAGAGGCGATGCCGGAATCATGAACAAGAGGAAATATCGGATGATAGAAAGGGGTGAAGCTCAATTCAATAACTCCAGATCCTGCGAGTCTTCTGTAAAGGGGAATTATTTCACTGATGACCTTTTTCTGAATATCAAGCATGTCCTCTTTATCTTTCTGAGAGAAACCTCTGTCCTTTTCATCAAGTTCTTTCAATTTCGGATATTTTTCCCTTGCCATAAATCCGAACCACTTCAGATTGAACAGCATTTGCAGATCAAAAAATTCATCGTTAGAGAAAAGCTTTGTCATTTCGCTCCAGCTGAGTTTTTTCTCATAACGGATCCTCTTGTTGAGCAGTTCGTGATATCTTGGAGAAGTCTTGACAAGACGCTCCCAGTTTATCATGAAAAAATTTCTGATAACGAAAGCCTTTTCCTCTTCCTTCATGTCGTAAGGATTGGGGATCGTATGATCAAGCCACGCATCGGTTGCTCCGTTATCAGCATAGTCAATTATCTGCTCAATGAGCGACGGAACCATGTTGACTACACCTTTGACACCGTATTTCTCGATCGAGACCGGAATATCATAGTAACCTTTCAGGCAGTGAAGACGGACCCACGGCATGAGATAAAGATCCCTTGTCGTATCCTTGTAATACGGCTGATGCATATGCCAAAGAAAAACCAGTTTTGTCATAAATTATCTGTCCTCCTGAAAATTGTATCCTTTCGGAATTACAACTATTCCTTCTTCAGTAACAGTAAAACCTCTCTGAGCATCCTTTTTAAGATCAAAACCTATTTTCGTGTCCGGCGGAATGGTGACATGCTTATCAACAATGACATTTTTAAGTTCGCAGTATCTTCCGACATTGACATCATTTAAAATTATGCAATTTTTTAAGGATGCATAGCTGTTAACCCTCACTCCGGGAGAAAGGACCGAGCGGTTCACACTGCCGCCTGAAACAATGCAGCCTTCTGATATTATTGAATCTGTCGCAACGCCGAGCCGTTTGTTCTTTTCATCTGCAAAAACGAATTTTGCAGGGGGCATGTTCACTTCCGGAAATCCGAAAATGGGCCAGTTCCTGTTATAAAGATTTATCGCCGGAGATACTGAAACAAGGTCCATGTGTGAATCAAAATACGCTTTTATTGTTCCGACATCTCTCCAGTAAGGTTTTTCATAATCGTTCTCATTAGGCATGTAGATGCTGTTCTTGAGAAAGTCGTACACAAAAACCCTTTTATATGGGAAAAGTGCCGGAATGACATTCTTTCCGAAATCGTGAACGCTCGATTCATCCCTTGCATCATCGGTAACTGCACTCACAAGGACATCCGTTGAGAAAAGATAATTGCCCATGCTTACAAGGGCCGTATCCGGTCTTCCGGGAATTGATTTGGGATTTTTCGGTTTTTCTTCAAAACCTATCATCCTGTAATCTTTATCTATTTCTATCACACCGAATTCGGTTGCCTCTTCGATGGGAACAGGAATTGCAGCAATTGTCATATCGGCATTCTTGATGTTGTGGTAATTATACATCTGCGAAACATCCATTTTGTAGATGTGGTCTCCGCTGAAAACGAACACATGACGCGGTGATTCATCCTTTATCAGATTAAGGTTCTGAAATATCGCATCGGCACTTCCAAGATACCAGTTGTCACCGGTTCTCATCTGTGCAGGAACAGAATCAACATACTGATTGAATGTCGGTGAAAGTGTCCAGTTCCTTGAAATGTGCTGGTTCAGTGAATTGCTCATAAACTGAGTCAGAACTTTGATCTGCATGAAACCGGAATTGACAAAATTGCTCAGAACGAAATCAATTATCCGGTATGTTCCTCCGAATGGAACAGCGGGCTTTGCTCTGTCAAGAGTGAGTGGTGCAAGCCGTTTCCCCTGCCCTCCGGCAAGTATCATCGCTAATGCTTTTGACATATCTTACTCCGGTTATTTGTTAAAATCGTCAAGTTTTTTCTCAAGCAAATCCTTGATTTCATTCATTCTTTTCAATGAATCAGCTTCGACTCTCAGCACTATTACATTCTGGGTATTACTCGGTCTCATAAGTCCCCAACCATCATTAAAGGTTACTCTTACTCCGTCAATATCATTAACATCGGCACCTTCATTTTTGAAATATTTGACGACATTTTCTACAATTCCGAATTTTTTAAGGTCATCAACTTCAAGCCGGATCTCGGGAGTTGAAAAAGTTTCAGGAATACCCTCAAGAAGCTTGTCAAAATCAACATGGTCCATCTTTGAAACTATCTCAAGAAGCCGGAAAGTTGAATATATCGCACAGTCGTATCCGAAAAAGCGGTGCTTGAAAAATATGTGTCCGCTCATCTCTCCGCCGAATGCGGCTCCGGTCTCTTTCATCTTGGCTTTGATAAGCGAATGTCCCGCTTTCCACATGATCCCTTTTCCACCCCTTTTCTTTATGTCGTCATAAAGTGTTTTACTGCACTTCACTTCTGCAACGATCGTTGCACCGGGAACTTCTTCAAGGATGCTTCTTGCAAAAATGTTGAGTATCTTGTCACCCCAGATAATCTTTCCGTTGCGGTCGACAAGCCCTATTCTGTCTGCATCACCGTCATAACCGATACCGAAATCTGCTTTTTCTTTTTTAACGGTCTTGATCATATCCTGAATATATTTTTCAACTGTCGGGTCGGGATGATGGTTGGGGAAAG
>JAGOEX010000057.1 GCA_017997475.1 bacterium | reverse complement strand
TGTTCAGGATCTCAGGAATAGCGAATCTATCAAATCCGCTTTTTAAGAATCTGTCAAAGATGTGTATCGAGCTGTCAATTCCTGTTCCGATCATTGTCGGAACTATTATCATATTGAAAAGATTGAACCTTATGTCAAAAAGCCACGCTGCACCAAACATCCATAAAATTGAAACTGTTAGTGGAATGAACAGAGAAACTGCATGATGAACACTTCTGAACATGATAAGAAGTGTCGCAATTACTACTATCATGGCAAAAAGAGCCATTAAAGGAACATCACGATTTATCACTTCATCAACATCTGCAAGAAGAAGAAAAGGTGCTGTCATTTTAAATTCCTTTCCTTTATCTTTAAGTGTTCCGAACATATCCTTTATCTTTGAAACAGTTCTCATATCTTTGTAATTTCCTGATATCAAAGCTATTACAAAATTTCCGGTTTCACCGTCTTTTTCACTGAGCATTGCTTTTGCCCAGCCGGGAAGAAGCTCTTCCTTAATTTCGGTTTCAACAGAAAGATATGGCATTATCTCTTTTTCAAGAAGTTCCCTGTCAGAATCTGAAAAAAGCTCTATCTTTCTTTCTATCGTTCTTTTTATCCTTGATATGACCCTTAATTTCTCCTGTTGATGATCCGGAAGGAACGATTTTATTGAAAAAACAGATTCCAGTTTTCCGTCATCATTCCCCGATCTTTTCATTTCATTTAATAACTCTGCAACGGTTGACGCATCTTCCCTGTTATCAGTAAGATATATTGCAACTCTTCCTCTGGACCGGCTGTCCCTGTTCTCAATTTTTATTCTCTCTTTATATTGGCTCACAATTGAATTATTATGATCTTCATCAATTTTATAACTCAGCTTCATAAGGTCATGCTCAAAAGGAATGTTGAAAAAAGCAAAAACTGAAAGAACAGTGAGAAGAAGGGAGAATGCAAGCACTTTTTTCCTTTCCTTTAAAAACGAGAGATACAGCTTTTCCAGTAAAGTAATTCTTCCTGGCCTGATATCCAGATTTCTTATCTTTTCAAGAGCAAGAACAAAAACAGGAAAAAAGAAGAAATATGCAAAAAGTGAAGTGACAATTCCGATGAAAGCAACAAGCCCGTAATCAGAAAAACCCTTAAAATCGATGAAATAAATCGTTAAAAATGCAACGGCCGTGGTGAGAGCTCCGCTGATTATTGAAGGAAAAACATCGCTCACGGTTCTTTCCATGCAGTCAACAACATTCTCCCCTTTTTCTTTCTTCTCACCGTACCTTGACAAGAGATGAATACCGAAATCTATTCCCAGTCCGTAGAGAATTGTAAAGCTGAAAGCCGAAACGATATTGAACACTTTAATAATAAGAATTGTTATGCTGACAGCTGAAAGTATGCCTGCCGAAAGTGGAAACATGACAATGAGAAGTGCCGCAAATGACTTGAAATACCAGATAATTATAAGAGAAAGAAGCACTACACACAAAATTATTGTAAACAGAAGATCTTTATTAAGACTTTTAACTTCATTAACTTTATGCAGAAGTTCTCCACCTATCTCAACTTGAACTCCGGGATGGACATGAACTGTTTCATCGATTGAATTCTGTATCGCGGCAATAACTTTTATAAGATTCTTTGCATCGGTATCGTTACCTGTGGGTCTCACTTTCATTGCAAGGAATGTTCCGTCATCCGTCGTAAAATAAGGGTTGATATCAAATTTTTTCTTTCTCTCAATTGCTTTTTTCTTTATTGATTCTATAGTTCCTCTTAGTTCAGAACTCCCATCCTCACCTTTTATGCGGCTGTTTTCATCAATTGAGATAGCATCTTTTACCTGAATTGCTATCTTTTCATTAACCGTTCTCAGATTTTGCTCAAGTTCTTCAAGAGGAACAAAGAGCATCGCATGTTTTTCTATATATTCAGTATCTTTTTTCAATTCAACGGAGCTTACTTCTTTCAGCTCTTTTATCTTTCCGGACAGCTCTTCCATAAACTTAAGATTTTTATCGAAAGAATCTGATTTTGCTATAATAAGAAATGTTTCAAAAGTTCCTATTCTATCAGTAACTTCTTTAAGTCGCTTTACATTTTCATTGCTTCCTTCAAACATTGCCGCAAGATCGCTGTCAACAATAAAATTGTTCTTGACAAAATATATCGCTAAACCAAAGATCACTACAAATATCAACGAAAGAACTATCGTATTTCTTCCTGCAAAACGGACATATTTTCTCATCAAACCATCAAACATTTTAAACTCTCAGATCAGGTTTTTTAAAACACCTTCCTTATCATGGATAAAAAGATTGTTGCGATAACTTTTTTTAACTATATGAAAATCTCCTGCGAGTTCTTCAAACAGCTTCAAAACACCACCAGTCTCTACCTGATGATCAAATAATATTGAGAGATCTTCAGATGAAGATTCAATTATATTAAGCTTCTGCTCCATTTTAGAATGATCGCCGGCATCTTTGAATTTTGCAACATAAGAATGAACAGGTACAGTTCGCAGTATTTTCTCCACTTTCTTTATCTGCTCTCTGTCAATAAGTTTGAACATTCCGAATATTATTCCGGACTTATCAAGTACGACATTCAATTTACCAAGAGTTTCTGCTTCATTCACAACATCAGTCAGCCAGACAGTACCGAACTCCTCATCAACTTCTACACCTACAGGGGCAGGGAAGGCAAGATTGAATCTGGGCATCGGATGGAAACCGTCCGAATAAAGGATTTTCAGACCGTTCATTGCAAGAACTTTAAAAAGGAATGAAACCAGATCAAGATGACCTATTGAAATTGCTCTCCCTTTTTTTGAGATCGTAAAAACATACGGATAACTGTTCCCTCTGTTTGTAATCTCTTCTTTTTTCTCAATATTTGGCAAGGGGGCCAGTCCACTTTTATTTAAAACCGGTTTTATCTTTTCAAAATCACATGTTCCGCAGTTTTCACAATTACCGTCTGCACAATCGGCAGTGCGTTCAGAATTATAGCCCTTTTCTCTTTCTCTAAGCAGGAACGATCTGTCAATTCTCATGTCAATATGTTCATAAGGGAGCGGCTTATCAACCGGTTTTTCAATCATTGTGGTGTACGGATCTATCCCGTTTTTCAAAAGTGCATCATTCCAGAGTTTTGAATTAAAATTTTCATCATCGGTCTGCAACCCTTCCATCCTTTCTGCCACATATCTGATAACATTGTTGAATTCTCTGCCAGCCCGGCTTAAATACCCTTCGACTGTGCTTATTTCCTGACTGTGCCAACTGAGTTTAAGGTTTTTTATATTTCTAAGTCCGTCAAGAATTATATGCTGTTTTGCCTTTATCTCTTCAGGAGTTGCCATTTTCTCCCATTGAAAAGGGGTGAACGGTTGCGGAATGAATGTCGAGAAACTTGCCGTCACGCCCGCTTTTTTCCCGAAACCTCTGGCAAGCGAACATATTTTTTTTACAAGGTCGACGGTTTCGACAATATCTTCATCATTCTCAAGCGGAAGTCCGAGCATGAAATAGAGCTTTACATTCTGCCAGCCGTTGCTGAAGATCTTTCTGACTGCTTCAATGATCTCTTCATTGGTGTTATCCTTGTTTATGATCTTCCTGAGCCGTTCGCTGCCAGATTCAGGAGCAAGTGTAAATCCGCTCTTTCTCCCTTTTCTTATTGCAGAAACTATTTTTGAAGTGAGTGTTTCGGTTCTTAAACTCGGAAGAGATATTGAAATTCCGCGACTGTATTTTCCGTATGATTCGACAAGTATCTCCTCTATTTCACTGTGATCTGCCGCAGAAAGAGATAAAAAGCCGGCTTCATCATATCCTGATGTTTTTACTACTCTGTCAAGGATGCCGCAAATGTTCTTCGCACTTTTTTCACGATGAGGACGGTAGAATGATCCCGCCATACAGAACCTGCAACCTCTTGTACAGCCACGCATGATCTCGATGGTAAATCTATCGTGAATCGTTCTCATTGCAAAAACAGGTGCATCAAACAGAGAATCAGGATCATAGTTAAGATCGCTCAGAATTGATCTTCTGACAACTGTTCCGGAAAGCGAACCGTCCGGAATATAAAATCCTTCAATTTTTGAAAACTCTTCAATTATCTTCTCTCTCTCTTTCACCTGAAGAAGAACTTTTAGAACTTCACCTGATGCCGGTTCGAATTCACCGATGAAAGCGGCATCCAGAAAATCACTGACCGGCTCAGGATTACACATGACCGGTCCGCCGGCAATGATCACCGGCATATTGCTGCCCGACCTTTCCTTTGAAGTTACAGGAATGCCTGCAAGCTCAAGTATCTTTAAAAAAGCGGGGTACTGGAGCTGATACTGAAAAGAAACACAGATCAGGTCGAAATGTCTGAAGTCAATATCGTGCATCATCGATCTCAGCGTCCCTTCCTTTTTGGCAATTTCAATAAAATCTTTGTCAGGAGCAAAACCGAAATCGACATTAAAACCGCTGCGATGAAAAATTGAATAAAGTATTTTTACACCGGTATGACTCTGTGCCATCTCAAAAATATCGGGAAAAAGGATGAGTACTTTCGGCTTTGAAGGATCGCTCTCGATGCGAACCGGCTCAATAAAAGGGGCGAAATATCTTCCGGGTTTATTGATATTTCTTAATACGGATGTGATCATTTCCACAGGAACACCTCAAGAGATAAAATGAAATTGAAATAAAAACTGTCTGACTTAACAAAATATTTTCCAAAAGCAGGCGCTAAGAAAAAATTCACCGACTCATGCGGCGAAACATAGGCGCCAAGCTGAAATTCAAGACCTACCAGCGGATCACTTCCGGGAGTTGCAGTAACTATGGAATGAACAACTCCTTTAAATCCCGATATCTTTGCTCCGGCAACTAAAGAAGCGTCAACATATCCGCCTAAAATTATGTCTGAAAATGTCCTGTTAGTAAGGAATATCCCGTTAAACCTCATCGTTCCTGCCGCTTTTTCTGCATCAAGCCACTGAAAATCGACACCGAAAGAAAGCCCTGGGTTCTGAAAGCGGTTGACCATAAAACCGAAATTAAGGTTAAAATACTGCAATAAAGGAGCGTTATATAAAAACTCCGATTTTTCAAGCGAAATTTCAGCACTCAGAGAGGAAATTCTGTTTCCTGCTATACGGCCTTCAATAAGTGCCGTTAACGAACTGCAAAAAAACAGCACTGCGATAAAAACCGCAGATTTAAGAAAACGGCTAATCACTCATTACCTCTTTTAATATCTTATCGATAAGCGGATCAAAGAATTTTGCATTGCTCATCGGTGTGGAACATTCAAGGATTAGATCACCATTCTCTTTTGCAAGTGTTGAAACAAGACCCATATTATCATAACTTTCAATCGTAAAATGGAAAAAAATGTTCTTTTTTGCAGGGATTCGGACGATCCTGTGCCAACTCATTTATCAATTCTCCTGAAAATTGTGTAAGGAGTAAAATCTCCTTTTAGAAGAATTTTCTTTGAATGATGGGCGACATTATCACTTGTTCCGTCAGTAAAATGAAAAATTTCAGGCATCTTTATTTCACCGGTTTTTCCTGACGGCTCAAGAACTTCAAGGGTTTCCCCTGCAAAAAGCCGGTTTCTGACTTCAACCACAAAGTCGCCATCCTTTTTTTCATCAGTGATATTTGCGACAAAATCAGCTTCAGAATTTGATCCGTCACCTTCCCTCTGATAGTCATCGGGAGTAACATTTCCTTTCATAAAACCGGTGCTGTAACCACGGTTCTTGATTCTGTTAAGAAGCTTGAAAACTTCATCTTTTGGAATATTCTCACCATTTAACAACCTTTTATAAAGCGAAACTGTCGACGCAATGTAGTGTATCGATTTCATTCTGCCTTCAATTTTGAATGAACTTACTCCTGCATCTGACAGCGGCTTCATATATTCAAAAAGCGCCAGCTCTTTCGGATTGAAAAGATAAGTCCCCCTTTCATCTTCTCCGACATTCATAAAAACGCCGGGGCGCTTTTCTTCAACAACCGCATAGTTCCATCTGCAGGGATGAGTACATTCTCCGCGGTTTGCCTTTCTTCCTGTAAGCCAGTCGCTTATTGCACATCTTCCTGAAAAACTGAAGCAGACTGCACCGTGAATGAAGACTTCGACTTCAACAGATGGATTTTTTTTCTTAGTTATCTCAACTATTTTCTCAAATGACAACTCTCTTGCAAGGTTAACTCTGTGTGCCCCCATTTCAAAATATGCGTCAACCGCCTGATACGAAACAGTATTTGCCTGCGTTGATATGTGAATGTCTGTCTTTATACCTGCTTTTTTAAGTTCATTAATGACACCGATGTCACTTACAATGAAAGCATCCGCTTTGCAATCCTCGAGTTCGTGTGCCGTTCTTATAAGATCTCCATACTCACCGGAATAAGGATAAATGTTAAGCGTGACATATCCTTTTTTTCCATTCTTATGGAGATATTCAAGCCCAATTTGTGCATCGTCTACAGTAAAATTGCCTGCAAAAGACCTTAAAGAAAACCGGTCAACTCCGAAATATACCGCATCTGCACCATAAACTGTCGCCCAGAGCAGCTTTTCGGGGTTTCCGGCAGGAGCAAGAAGTTCCGCCATTTTATTTATCCAGATAAATTTTCAGCAGTTCGTAACGGTTGTCACCGTCATTTGGAACATCATCTCTGTTAGTTATGTTGCCGCGATATTCTTCCTGATAAATTCCGACATAAGGAATGTAATATTCATTCTTTGATCCTCCCGGGATCCTGACCTTTATAGGATGACGCACTATATCTCCTTTTTTCCAGAATGTTGTGGGATATGTCCCCATTGCCATATTCTCATCACCTTTCGTGCGCTTATCTTTTTGATTCCCTTCCGTATGGAGAAAAACATCATAATCCTTGGTGATACTGTCGGCAAGTGCTTTGAAATAGAGATCTATTGTTATCGTGTTATTCTCTTTTGACCATGTTCTGCCTTCTTTATGAAATATTTTACCGCTCACAATTTTATATCCTTCAAGCTTTATCACTTCATCAAAAATGACATCTGATCTGACTATATCACCTGGCACATTGTCGACTCTATACTGCTTTGACTTTGAAAAATCCCTCTCTTTTCCTTTGCCGCTTACTTTCAAGAGCTGGTTTCTGGAATCCTTGAAAACAGGTTCGGTACTTTTATTGATCCTTTTCATCAATGATTCAAACCTTTTCTTATCATTCGGCCGCAGAATGACATACTGGGTTCCCGGTTTATCAAAAAATCTCAGGACATTCTTTTCCTTATCCGCCTGGAGAAAAGTGACATCATTTCTCAAGTTGAAACCGACAGATTTTCTAAGCCATTTGTAGTAATCAGCTATCGGAGCCCTTTCGGGAGAATCTTTTATATAGGCATCAACATGCGGTTTTAATGAGTACGCATTTGATATAACAGGCAGACACACTGCAAAATAATATGTCATGAATCCGGCAGCCAGCACAAACAGAAAATAAAATCCTTTCTTTCTCATAAACGAACTGAAAATCATTGAGAAAAGAGTTATGGCAAAAGCTGAGAAAACAGGAATTATTACAAAAAGCCAGCTCGGGATCCTGTCAAGGGATCTTTCGTTGTAAAATGTAACAATGTGCAGCCACAAACCGTACTTATTGCCGATATCTCTGCCTATGGCCGCGACAAGCATTATGGCGATTACAGCTTCTATCTTCGAGGACAGTTCCCATCTTGCAGTCCAAAGCTTGTCGAAATAAACTCCAAGAAATATAGCAATTACCGGAACTACGGGAGCAATATAATGATAAAATTTTGTACCTGAGAATGAGAGAAAGAAAAATGGACCGACTGCCATGCTCATAAGAAAGATCTTTTTATTGTTGGATATCAATTCTCTGCTTCTTGACATGAAGTGATATATCGCCGCAGGGATAAAAGCACTCCACGGGAACATCGCATATCCGAGGATCCTTAAATAAAGAGTGTAAAGATCATTCGGTTTGTGTATCTCTCCCGCAACTCTCTTAAAATGATGAAACCATATGAAAATTTTAATAAATTCAAAACCTTCACTAATCCACATATACCCCATCCATGGTGTAATGACGGCAATGTAGACACCGAATCCTATAAGATGTTTTTTTAAGTGCCGCCATTGAAACGCATATCCGAAATTTCTTGTAAAAAGCATGAAAACAAAAAGAGCTGTTCCCGGTATAACCACAGAAAGAAGCCCTTTCGCAAGGAAACCCCAGCCCTCAAAGAAATAGAACAAATACAAATACATATCTTTTCTTGGTATCTTCCATATCTTTTCTTCTTCAGGAATATCACCGACAAAATATATCGCCATGCACAGAAGAGCGATCGTATTAAGTCCGATAAAAGGAAGATCCACCATTATCTGTCTTGAAAGCATAAAATAATGAGGACTCAGCATAAGGATAAGTGTCGCGAGCATTGAAGCCCTTCTTGAAACAAGCCGCGTAAGAAGAATATAAAATCCTGCAAGAGTGCCGATCGAGAAAAGAGCGATAGGCAGACGACCCATGAACTCAGAAATATGCAATTTATAAAAAGGCATCAGCATCCAGAAAAGAAGAGGCGGCTTGGACCAGAAACGATTTGAGTTCTGATACCACAATTTCGCAAAAGATCCCCTCTCAAGTGTCTCCCATGCAACATGTGAATAATGGTTTTCCCATGGATCTATCATGAAAAAATTGCCAAGGAACGGAATATAGAGAAGTGCAGAAAGGACAACAATGGAAATTACAGCAAACTTATCAAGATTGTTAAAGCTTCCGGTTCTCACACCGTTCAATGTATCAATGTCGCTTCCAATCTTACTTTTGATCAACTTTATCAAGATAGTTCCCCCAGCTCATAAACTCAATAAGACCCAATCTATGAGAAATTAATATCACATTGAAAAAAGTCAAGAAAACCGTTATATATTAAGCGGTTTAGAAAAGCCCTCCCGGCCCCATTGATTCATCAGATTGTTCGATAAGACTTTTATATGTGTTCTTAAGTGTATCAAGCTTTGTTTCTATATCCTGCAATTTTTCAAGTTTAAGAGAATCGTTCTTTAAATATGCCTTGGTTCCCGAAATAAGTATTTCCATTTTGTCCATTTTCTCTACACCGACCTTCGAGGAAGAAAATATCTGGTAAAGCTTGGGTTTCATCTTTTCAAGATCATAAAGATAGTTTTCAATGCTCTGTACTATTTCTTCTATCATTGTCTTTTCAGCAAGCTCAAGGTAATAATCGGAGTTTTCTTCGATCTTTTTAGAAAGCTCTTCTTTGGTCAGATTTCCAGTCGATGCGACTGTGATCTTCTGGGATGTACCGGTATCCATATCTGTGGCCTGAACCGTAACGATTCCGTTCATATCAATTTCGTAAGTTATCTTTATCTTGACCTCGCCTCTTTTTGCGGGTCTCAAATTGTCAAGTTCAAACTCGCCAAGAACTTCATTTTCAGAAGCGACAAGTGAATTTCCCTGAAGAAGAAGAATTCTCGCTTTATCCTGATTATCCCTTGATGTTACAAATATATCGTCAACCGAAGTAGGAACAGTTGAATTTTTCTGAATCAGCGTATAGAACATGTCCTTTCCGACAGCAATTCCCAGATTGTGCGGAGTGACATCCAGAAGGAGCATATCAACATCTTCGTTCTTTGATTCATCATCAAGCATCTTTCCCTGAATGGCTGCACCGATAGCGACAGTTTCATCAGGGTTGATGTTCTTTAAAATAGGAACATCAGGAGTGAATTCAAGAAGTGCATTCTGAATAAGGGGCATCCTGGTCTGTCCACCTATAAGTATGATCCCTGCGAGAGCTTTTGCTTCAAGACGCACTTCCTTGAGTGTTTTTTCAAATGTCTTAATCACCTTTCTTACAAAGGGCATGGCAAGTTCTTCTATCTTTTCTCTGGTCACTTCAACTTTATAGTGAATAAATGTACCCTCAACTTCTTTCAAATAAGGTATCTCGACTGTCGCCCTTGTCTGAATGGTCAGATTTTTCTTTGTTGTCTCGGCATAATCCCTTAAACGCTGAAGAACAAGTGGATCATCAAGGTCTGTGACACCATAATTTGATGCAAGGTCCTCAAGAAAATATTCAAAAAGGGTGTTTGTTATATCCTCTCCACCGAGAAATGTATTTCCGGCAGTTGCAACAACATTAAATGTCCCTTTAGAAACTTCCATTATCGTAATATCGAATGTTCCTCCGCCGAAATCAAAGACAGCAAGAAGCTTTTCCTCTTCTGTCCCTTGAGAAAAACCGTATGCCAGAGCTGCAGATGTCGGCTCGTTAATGATTCTCAAAACTTCAATTCCCGCAATCAGTGCGGCATCTTTTGTCGCCTGTCTCTGCTTGTTGTTGAAATATGCCGGAACGGTAATAACTGCCTTGGAGACTGTTTCGCCAAGATATTTTTCAGCTGTACTTCTAAGCTCAGTCAGGATGAACGATGATATCTCCTCAGCCGAGAAACTTCTATTACAGACAGGAATATTGATCGCAAGACCGTCACCTTTTTCACTCGGGATTATCTTATATGAAAGTGTCGGGATAAGCTGGTTTACAACAGGGCTTTTAAAACTGTGCCCCATGAGCCGTTTTATGCAGTACACAGTGTTCTCGGTGTTTATGAGCATCTGCTGATATGCGGCATGACCGCAGCTCTTTTCGACATCTCCCGTCGATTCGTTCTTAATGAAGCTGACTATGGACGGAATGGTGTTCCTTCCACCGGCATCTTTAATAACTTCAGACTGGTTGTTTCTGATTACAGCAACACATGAATTTGTGGTTCCCAGATCAATACCGATTACGGTCATATCAACTCCGTTTATGGAACATTTACAGAGGGCATTTTAAAGTATTTCTTTTGTAATCTCAAGTTTTTTGTAATTTCATTTATCTTTTCTTGAACCAGGGTGAGCTTTGTTATAAACTTTTTTAAGTTGATCTATCGAAAGGTGGGTGTAAATCTCCGTCGTGGAAAGGTTGCTGTGCCCGAGAAGATGCTGAAGATATCTAAGGTTCATCCCGTTTTCAAGGAAGTGCGTTGCAAAGCTGTGTCTGAGCATGTGCGGAGTTATGGTTCTGAATATTCCCGCCTCTCTTGAAATGCGGTCGATAATATATTGAACTCCCCTTTCTGTAAGACCCAACCCTTTAAGATTACAGAATATTATTGATTCGGGCTCTTTACCGCCCTCTTTTTTCATAATATAATTTTCAATTGATTCAACTGCCTGATGAGTTACGGGAATAAGTCGCTCTTTTTTCCCTTTTCCGAGGACATTTATTGTTCTGTTCCTCAAATTCAGGTTCTTCATTTTGAGCGACACAAGTTCGCCCACACGGACTCCGCTGCTGTAAAGAAGCTCTATTATTGCTCTGTTACGCAATCCCATGAGGTCGTTTTTATAAGGAAAATCAATGAGTTTCAGCATTTCATCTCTTGAAAGCGCTCCGGGCAGAATGCCTGAATTCTTCGGACCGGACAATGTAAGTGCCGGGTTCTCTTCGATTATTTCCCGTTTTTTCAAAAGAATGTAAAACTGTCTGATCGCAGCGATCTTCCGCTTAAGCGAAGATGGCTTCACTTCGGAATATATCGCACCGAAATAATCTTTCAGGTCATCTTTATCGAGTTCTTCTATCTCGAGACCCGTTTCTTTAAAATATCTCTGCATCAGTTCAATATCTTTACAGTATCCATCAGCCGTATTTTTTGAATATCTCTTTTCGTGGAGCAGAAAATCTCTGAAAAGTTTTATGTTTTCCATATGTTAATCTCCACCGAGCATAAAATCGTTTATCTGAAACACACTTTTTTCACTATATTCAAATTTTATCAGATATTCCCATGCCGGAACTATTCGAATTGTTCTGTCTTCAAGTTCTAACACACCTGATTCATTCATTGTTACAAGTGTCGCATTTTTTTCATTGATCTCACCCATTGCTTCAAAAAGTGCTGAAACTTCTCTTTTTTTTGTCTTTTCATCGTTCATGTCAAATGAAACCTGAACAAGGTTCTTTTTTCCGGTTCTATCTATCCAGCAGAAATCAACTTCCTTTCCGGATCCGGTTTTGTAATAATAAATTGCACTTGAGCTTCTTCTGATCGTTAAAAAAACAAGATTTTCAAGAAGATACCCCTTTTTTTCAGACACATTTGGATCAATTGAATCAGCCATACCATGATCAACACAGTATATTTTTTTCAGATTTACATTTCTTTTTGTGAAAGATCTGTCAAATATCTGAACAGAAAAAAGGAAATAACAGTCTTCAAACCACCCTAAAGCTGTTGAAACGAAATCTTTTGCGGTTTTAAAACCTATTGATTTTAAATATTCATGGAGACGGTTAATTGAATAAAGTGATGAAACTGAAGTCAAAAGACGATTGGCAAGATTTATGACTGCCTGAGGATTTGAAACATTGAATCTTTCCACAATATCATGAAAAATTATACTTCTGAAATATTCCTGATGAATTCTTATCCTTTCATTTCGGGCAAGATCAAGGGTTTCAGGAAAACCTCCTTTCTCAAAGTATTCCTCAAATGCTTTGGCAAGAATCATTTTTTCTTTTGTTGTAGTTTTATCTGCGGGTATTTTCTTAAAAGAAAGAAATTCCTTAAATGAAAAAGGGAAAAGTTCGTATGACAGTGATCTTCCTCTCATCTGTGTTGCAATTTCTTTTGAAAGCATTTTTGCCGATGAACCGGTTATATAAATTTCACATAATTCAGTCCGGAGAATTCTTTCAACAAACATTTCCCAGTTTTCAGTTTCCTGAATTTCATCAAAAAAACAGTATATTTTCTCAACACCTTTTTTTTCAGGGAACAGCGAAAAATAAACATCAGTAACTAATGCCGGGCCTGTTCTCTTAAGTTCAGCGACCCGATCATCAAAAAAATTCATGAAAAGGATGTTTTCTCTTTTCACTCCGTTTTTTATCAGATCAGACATTATCTGTGTCATCAATGTTGATTTGCCGCACCTTCTTACACCGATGAATATATTTGCCTTTTTTTCAATTCTGTAAAAATCAGAATCCCTTCTTACAAATTTTTCAATATCCTGCTTTTGAAAATCAAGAATCATCTGCTTTATTATCTCTTTTACCATGTTTTCCCTCCAAGTGGAAATGATTTCCAACCACTATTTGCCAAAAGTGGCATGGATTTTATACCACTTTCCGCACAAATTAGCAAGAAAATTCTCCCAGTTTTCAAATAAAATCCAAAATTTTATGACAGGTGGAATTGCAATATTTGATTTTAATTTAATAGACAAATACCGGACTGACATCACCATCAGGGGTCTCATCAGGCATAAACTCATCATATAGACAGAGATCCGGAACTTGTTTACAGTATGATTCCATATCACGGAGAACTATTGCTCCGGT
>JAGOEX010000295.1 GCA_017997475.1 bacterium | reverse complement strand
AGTCTCGGGTTATCCATAGATGCACTGTCTGTTTCATGGTTTTTGCAAATCCTATCGCGTATGCGATGTGTCCGTCAACTCCCCGGTTCTCTTCAGGAATCGCATAGTTCTTTCCGAAACAGCTTCCAAGCCGGACGGATATGTGCGGTTTGAAAGCCGGCAGAGACTTTCTATATTCAAGAAGCTGTTTCTTCTCCTCAAGTTCACACCGTTTCCGGTCAAGCTCTGAAATATCAAGAAGCTCGCAGATCCTTGAAACAAGCGGTTCTTCGATCATCCCGCTCTCGATCTGCTCGATCTGCCAGATCCCGCGACCCAGATTGCTATAGCCCAGCAGTTTTGCCAGAGCCTTCCTTGTCAAGCGCTTGAGCTCGAACCTCTGTTTCTGAATTAACGCACCTAAGATCTTTGAATGATTTTGCATTAGAACCTCCTTTTAGCAGTTTTTATAAAGCGCCCGCAAGCAAGAGTGCAAATCGGCGCTAACATCGGAGGATTATAGCTTAACTGGGGAATGGTGCAAATAAATGGCGGAATTTGCTATCTGTCCTGAGCGAAGTCGAAGGATGGTGAATTTTTTGAAAACGAGGGTGAGATCAGGAAGTTTTCTTTATAACCCAGTCTACTAACCCGGCTGATATTGTCAGTGCGGCAACTTCTTCGACAAGCCATATATTTGTCTGACCGACATTTTGGGAACTTTTAAGTTTTTCGTCAGAAGTGTGTACAATATAAAAGAACTTGTTGAAACTGCTCATGTTTTCAAAGTCCTTCCTATACTCTTCAAACTCGGAAAATTTTGACTGTGCTTTTATCTGCACCAGTGCTCTTTCACCAGTTACCGGCGCAAAAAGATCAAGATCTAATGTTTTCTGTGTTTTTCCTACCTCACTCACTCTTTGCCATCCTGCTTGTCTGAATATAAGATCAACAAGGGTTTCAAAATCTTTCCAATGAAGAGTTTGAATTAACTTGGTCAACTTTGATTGCAGGACTGAAACAGCTTTTTCAACATTCAAAACATCTTGGTTTTTTTCACCATTGATTTTAGCCAGAACATATTCTTTTTCCGGAACCTCACAAATAGTACCTCTGAACCCTTGGGTTTTCAGCAACTTCCCGCTTAGCTTATCGAAAGAAAGTTTTTTCCCATTTATGTCTTTGTCAGACCACTTACCGATTACTGGACGGGTTTTGGTGCTGTCATGAAGTTTTGTGATCTTCGGAGTTGAAAAACACCACCAGAGCTTGTTTGCATAAAAGGTTATCCAGAGAGTTTTCTGATCTTCTTCATAGAAACGCTTTATTTGGTTTGCATGACCTGTCGCTACTTGCGGTTTATGACCTTTACTTAAATAATATCCTCTAACTTCATCCCAGTTCCCGTTAGTGCAAGCATTATGATCAATTTCTGTGTAATCAAGTCTCAGTGTGTTGCTTTTCTCAATACAGTCCTTCTCAAACTTGCCTTTCTCCCCAAGTTTTATGAAAAGAACGGTGCTAACATTCCTTATTTTCTCACTCATAGCTGCCACCCTTTAATATTTAATGTTTTCTTGATCTTATCGAAATGTATCAACACCGTATCAAGATCTCTACAACTGCAATTTATGTTGAACTTTTCTTTTATTGCTTTCTGGGCGACAAGACATTTCTCATAAAATGATGCATATTTTTCATCGTATTCCTTGCCCTTATGGGTGACAGTGACCTTTTTAATGCCGAGTTCCCGTAAAAGAGCCGGCATTGCCCCAGCAGCCCTGGAGTCATATATGAAAAACTTTTTCGGTAGGTGGAAGTGAAGATATTTTGATGCAAGAGATCGTTTTTCGAGCCCAGTTATCGTTTCAAAAAGAGTTGTTACCTCTTTGTGTGTTTTAATGTGAACCTCAGGGTCATTGTTGTTTCGACTCTCCTCAATCCATTTATCTATTTCAGATTGTTGGATCTGGTCTGCCGCATTATTGTAAAAATCGTCGCTACTTGACTCTTTTTCTTTGTTCTTTCTTCTCTCAAGTGCCGCAGCGTAAGATCTTCCGATAAGCCATATTTTTGCCAGCACCTCGCCTTCAGTTTTGTGAGTCGGGTGTTTTCTACATAAATTATACAGCACAGAGTTCCCTAACTCCCAGCTTTTTCTGTACTGTTCGAGTGCGTGGATGATGGTTTTTTTAAAATATATATTAGGTCTACTTTTATTTATTACCACGTCTCTCATCTCTTCTTTCTTTAGCAATTTCTACTTTTCTGGGTTCTGTATAAACCTTTTCAAGCAGGATACGAGTGAAATCCATCAAATCCTCAGCTTCTTCCTTTTTAATATTTCCAGTGTGTGCACCATCATTGCCGTCTTCGCGGATACACTCCGACATATCTTTTAAATCAGCAGGAAGTACTTTTTGTTCAAATAACCAGTTAAGCCGATAGCTTAGTTTTTGTTTTACATTGTTGCTAAGGATGCTTTCATCATATTTTTTCAGTTTTTTCTTTGAAAGAATATCTAGACAAAGTCGAAACATTGCTGCAGACGCATTATAACAGCCAACAGAGAAGCTACAAGACCCTTCCAAAAATATTTTTCTCTCTTCTTCCGGAACATGATCGGGCGAGAATACCGAAATATAGTTTGACGTATTGATAAACCCTTCGACATCAACATAATTATTAGCAGAAAGCTTTATACTCAACAATCCTATATGGTGAAGCTCTTGATAATTTCCCCTGACACTTTCAGATAAAACAAAAACAGTAGATTTCTTACAATTTCGACAGACACAAAAAGCCTCATACCAATTTTGCCACTCATGTCTAAAATCGATAACTATTGCTGATTTTAAGTCGAAAGTTATTTTTTGAACTCTACATCGAGGACAATTTGCAATTAATTCTGTCATTACTTACCCCTTTAATCTCAACAATCACTTCAACTTTAAATAC
>JAGOEX010000294.1 GCA_017997475.1 bacterium | reverse complement strand
TCAGACTCTTAATATACTTTTCCAAAACACATTTGTCAAGTATTATGTGCAGAAAACTTGACATTAATAGTTCTTAATTCAAATCCTTTTCCCATTCCAAAAGAATTAGAGTTAAGGTGAAGTGAGGGGATTGTTTTCTACTTGGATTGAAAACTTCTAAATTTAGTTGGGATTCCCTTTATCTATCCAAACATCTACGCTTTTCATAAAACACTTGTGAGCATGGGATGCTCTTTCTGCAGGGGTCTTTTTTTGAAGAGCCACATAAACTGCTCCTACCACCAAAACAAGGCCGATAGATCCGGTTATTAAAGCAAGCGGACCTCCAGGAATTCCACCCATAAAAAAAGCCACGACAACCGCCCACATTGATGGGTTAATCAAAGAACCGACAGCAACAGCAATAAGAGCTAATCCTCCAGCACCACTAACAAGAGAAGCTGCCTTTTTCATTGTTGCTTTGGAGCGTTCTTTATTTGGATCTACAGATGCTTGTGCATATAAAAGACCGGAATGAATAATTTTCGGCAAATCTGGTTCTTCTAAAATTTTAGAACCTTCGTGTTTTATTATATCTGAGATTCTAACCATATCTACGTATGTCAGCTCTCCATTTTTCAAGGATTGATTCCACAAAACATTAAATGCCGAAATCAATGTTTGTGCCTTTTCTGATCTTTCGTTTTTTGTTTTCATTCTGTAACTCCATTAAAATAAATTAATATCTTTTTCTTCTCCTCTTTACTTAGAAGGCTAAAATCTTTATTTGCAAACTCACTTCCGCTCATTTTAAGATTTTTTTGAATTATAAATTCATCAATTTCTCTGCTAAAACGCCCCTCAATTGGCATCGCAGCTATTTGATCGTTCATGGCTTTTGAAGTTGCTGCACTTAATTTTACCATGCTTAACCCTATTCCACATGAAATGCTGAGAGGAAGGGCTATAACAGACATTGCACTCAAAATTCCACCAGTTGCAATTCTTTCTGCCATTATCGATAATTTCTGAGAAGTTGAAGTACTTTGTCTTTTAAAATATATTTCCGTCAACCCGATTAAACTTGCAAAGCCAGCGCCGAAAACACCTCCTTGAAGAATATCTATTAAAGGCACTCCACACAAAAAAGGCTGAGAATAATATTCAACCGCAGAATATATTCCGCAACCAATATCGACTGCTCCCGATCCAATAATAATGGGATTCTCTGTAATAAATCCGGCGGCTATTTTTATCCCTCCAGTCCCAAATGTTGAAATAAATGTTTCTGCACTCCAATCAAGTCCGCCAGAAATTAATAGTGTCACCGTATTAAAAGAATCCCATACCGCCAGAATTGACCCGCCAATATCAAGTATATTTTGGCTTACCCATGGTATAACTTTATTAACACTTACCCCGAGAGTGTCAGCAATAGAATTTATTGTTGAAGCGGGTAACAAAGGAAGTCCATTTTTAGTAACAATATCTGTTCCAAGATGCTTATAAAAATCGATTATGCTTAAATCTTTATCTTTTAGTACAGTCAGTGCATCTGTAAAAATATCGTGCCCCCAAACACCGCGGTGAAGTCCACGAGAAACACCATCCAATGTTGTTTCTTTAAGGGTTTCAAACGGTCCCGTTAAGTCCATCCAGTGACCAGTGAGTGTTTTACCCCCAGATTCCAAAATAGATTTTGAAATCTTTTCAGCAACATCATAATTAAAAAGTCCCAGCCGAGAAAGATTGGGAAGTGCCGATGAAGAAACCGAAACTCCAATTTTTGTTAAAACATTTCCTGTTGAATCAGACAATAACATTAATGGAATTGAAATCGTAGATGTACCCACATTAGAAACAAATTCTAAAAACATTTTCACCACTGCTGTGCATAAAAAACTATAGAAACAAAAAAAATTTAAATAAATTAGAGCATCAAAGTCAAGTTTTTATAACCTTTTGGTTATAACTAAAAGGTTCAATCCGTGTAAAATTAATCGTTTTAACTTTTTGGGTGTTGCCGTTGGAACTGAAGAAAGCTTTTGCTTTGGTTTTAAAAGAAATTCGTGAAGAAAAAAAGCTTTCTCAAGAAAAACTGGCAGAAAAATGCGGCTTTCACACAACAATAATCGGTCGGCTTGAAACATCGCAAAGAGAACCAAAAATTTCAACTGTTTTTAAAATCGCCGATTCTGTCGAAATTCCAATTGATGTTTTTATGAAAAGAATTGATGAAAAAAGACAGCAAAATTAATGACATTCACTGATTAAGTCACAACAGCAAGGATTTTTGATATGTCACTGAAAAACACCTCGGTATATTTTTCTCCAAGGTGCTGACTGGGGTCTGATACAAGATTTCCAAGTCCGGCACTTTCAAGCAGCGGAATCATTGCAAACATAAGCTGTCTCATTTCAGATGAAAAGAGTAATTGGCTGGATTCATTAAGTTTTTTGTCATAAAGTTTTTGAATTATCATTTCCAGAGCACGGAAAGCGGGAGCCCACGCAAACCATTTCGGATTCTTTCCATCTGTTTTAAGCAGTCCGTCAAGAACTTCGGGTGTCAGGCGGAATTTCTTTATTTTTCCTGTGCTTGCAGATTTTAAAGCTCCGGAACTGGACATTTCGTTTAATGCCTGCTGAACGCTTTTCTGATAAAAACAGATCTGTCTTGCCGCTTCAGAAGCATAGATTTCTTCAACTGCCGCAATTAATGCAAGCAGTTCACATCTGATGTTCACTCCAAACAGTCCACGAAGCCGCAATATCAAAGATGAAGAACCGTTCTTTGGAAAACTCTGAGATTTTCCTCTTAGATTTATTTCGTCCCTGAAAAATCCGCACTTTTCAAAATTACTGTCATGGATATCTGAAACCGGCAATGGTTCTCCTGAAACAAGATAAAACATTGGTTCTGTTTCAGTTTTTTTGTATGCTGAAGCAATTTTTTTCCATTT
>JAGOEX010000293.1 GCA_017997475.1 bacterium | reverse complement strand
CACGATCAAGACAAACTTTCCATTCAAAGACAAGAACGGAAAACCCACTTTTTGCCGTCCCGGATGTGATACCCCGACGGAAACAGATCCTCAATGTGTAAGAAACATCTGGGAATGGGATAACTGGAGCGAATATCAGGTTTACCTTGAAGCGGAAAAGAAAAACCCAAATCAGGAATGGGAGAGGGAGTGTTATCCTTGGCCTTGTAAATTGCCTGATATGAAAGCATCAATAGGTGGAAGTTTAAAGACAGTTTGTGACAGAAATATTACAGTTGGTGGATATAGTGCCAGCATGGGTGAGATATGGACACACGGACTGAGTGATGGTGTTGTTGGAATGGATCTCATACATACTGGAAGAGTTTTAGAGTATCGTCCTAATGAAGATGAATATTTTGCAATTGGTCAGAGCATGGGACATGTGGCGTTTAATAAAGGAAGATACCTTGCTTTAGCTCGTGTAACACCAACTATTTTTGATGGGGGAAATAAAGCATTTGTAATCTCAATTTTTAAAAAAGATGATAAATATTACTACGAATTTATTTATGATAACGAGCAACATAATGCTTTTATGTCAAGACCTCCTTTTGTTGGAAAGGATTGGGCTCTGATTCAGGTGTGCGAAGGACCTGACGGCTCATGTGATGTAAAATATGCAAAAGCCGGAATTTGGGAATGGCACAGTCTAAATATAGGTAAAGTTCAGGAAGGAAACATAGTTGATGACCGGCTATCATTCATAATAAATGACGGAGTAAACGACAGACAGATTTTCTATTGTGACATGAGTAAATATCCAAAAAGTTATAATGACTGCACAAGAGTAACCAGAAAACTTGAATCAGACGGATATGAACTTGGTCACAGCCCCAGAATAGATGAGGATGATAAAACAAGACTTATTTATTATATTCACAGCGACCCTTTTAATCTGGTGGAGGTCAAATTTCCGGAAGGGAAAGAACCCGAATACAGAGAAATAAAAGTCAATCACCGTTTTCAGACAGAAAAAGTTAAAGGAAACTTGCTGATGCACACCTCATATAGTGAGGAATTTAATGGTTTTATGAGCTGTTGGTACCGCTTTGACAAAAACAAATCATACTGCCCCGTCACTCATGACTGGATGCTTCAGGATATGGCTTATGCGACATTCACTGAAAAATGGCAGATATATAAAGGCTCAGTTTCATTTACCTTGCGTGACTGGGAATGCTACTGTAAGGAGACGGGGGTCTGCCCGTTTGAGGAGTAAAACCTGAATTGCCCTTTTTTGCCCATTCCCCGAAAAACGACATTTCAGCTTTTTAGAACGGTTTTCCCCACCCCCAGATCCCCCATGATTTTCGATTAAGTTTGTTATTTCCACAAACTTCCTATACCATCGGACAGCTTTATTAAGCTCAGATCGCCGAAACAATATCACAGCTTAAAGCAATTGTCGATGCCGGGAATCAGACCATAAACCTTGCAAGGGAAGGATACCGCCAGTTCCAGAACTATTTCTTTTCAGATCCGTCGGCGTTGAGTATTAAGGGTATTCCTGCACCATTCGGGCTTGTCGGCATGACAATGAAAGTGGTGTTCTTTGAATTTACCAGTTCTTTATAGACTTCAATCGCCTTGAACTGGATATAGTTCGGTGTGAGTGTCGAATTGATTATCTCCTATGCCTTCGAAAGCCCGAGTGCTTCTATTTCACGGATCTCCGCCTCTTTCTGGGCTATTTCCTTTCTGTATTCCATTTCTTCCGATTTCTGCTTTGTCTGCATCTTTATGGCGATTGCATCTTCAACAGTTTGCGGCAGAATCGCTTTTCTAATCAGTACTCTATCCAGAATAAGGTGCTTGGTCTTCATAATATCTCTAAGCTGAGAAGAAACGATACTGACGAATTCCTCTCTCCTTTCTGTGTAAAAATCCTCAACTTTGAAATTGACAGCCACATCTCTTAATATCGTCCTTGTCAGCGGTCTTAAAATGACCGGTTCGATCACATCAAAGCTCTTTGCGATCTCACGGTATATTGAAAAGGCATTGGCTTTATCAATGTAGTACCAGATCGTCATGTCAAGACCGACATTAAGCCCGTCCTTGGTTTTAACAGTTATTGAGTCGTCGCCTCTGGTGCGGCCATCAGATTCTGCACTGCTCATGGTGTATTCCTGTATTCTTATCGGGTACTTAACAACTTTAACGAATGGAATTACAACATTGATTCCCTCGCTGAGATTGTATTCCTGCACTTTCCCGAAAAGGACCGGCACACCGATCTCGCCTGAGTCAACAACGACCAGAAGAGATCTGAGCAGTATGATCAAAAGGATCAGAATTACCGGAACGATAACCATTGATTTGTGAAAATTCACAGGTTTTTTAACCTCATAGACAAATTTGTCATTGTTTTCGCTCATTTTGCCTCCTGACATAAGCCGTCAAAATTAACAGAGTTGATAATACATCAGGATCAAACAATTTGCAAAACTTCAATACGGTGCGATTCATTCAGTACTCATCTTGCTTTAAATTCAGTTGTAATGTATAATTAAGACCATTGTGTGCTTTGATCTTTTCGGGGGTTTAAATGAAAAAGTTCTCGGTTTTCTTAATTGTCATTGCAGTTGTTATATTTACTTCCTGTGATAAGAACAAGGGAGATGATTTCACTTACGGTGATTATCCCGATTCTGTAAATAAAAACGATGAAGATGATTATAACTATGTTAAAAAAGATGCGGATACTGTCAAAAAAGACGACGACAGTTATACATCAACCGATAATGACACTGTGTCTGATCCCGATGATGATACATTTATTCTGACCGATGAAGATAATTTCACACTTCCTGATGATGACAATTTTACCTTGCCGGATGAAGACGGTTCTGTTCTGGCTGACGAAGACAATTTTTCTTTTCCTGATGAAGATAACTATATTCTGCC
>JAGOEX010000056.1 GCA_017997475.1 bacterium | reverse complement strand
CATCAAAAATTCTACGCTCCATCAGATATAGACAACAATAGATAATGCAGCAATTAGATTAATTTTGCAAGAAAATGGATAAGATTTTCTTACTCGCCAGAAAATAAAGAAAAGTGGAGTTTATTTAGGGTGTTGGGATGGATTTCAGCAGAAGAACATATGTGGAGATGTGGATCTGACCCTAACTCAAAACTCATAATACCAAATAAAATTCATGCCTCACCTAACGCAGTAGGCATAAATGTTATTCGTATGATGTGTGTAGTACACTTTACCATCGGTGAAATCCACATACCATACATAGGAGGGATGGAATACAAAGGCCGAAGATGACCAAAAATAATAAGCTTCCCCGAAAACACTATATTCACCAATTGTGTCAGAAGTACATCCATCACAAACATCTCCACCCAAATTACCCGGGTCTTCTATTTCACACCAGGGATTCTGCCCATCCGGCTTTGGATATTCATTCTCAGGACATTCTTTTATCAACGATCTGAGTTCCTGTATATTAGGCAATCTCCCTCCCCAAACTTCACAATACAAATTTGCATCACTCCAATTCATTTTAATAAGTGCCAGATCTGACCAGCAAAGATCTTTATGGCGTTTAGGAAAATTTCCAGAACAGTCGCCTGTATTGCCGATATCGGAATCATCTACCGTATTCCCGGAATCAGTACCAGCGACCTCATTGTCTGAATCCACAACTTCTTTGTCGGTTTTGTTTTCATCAATGAACTTATCCCTGTCGAGTTTTTTCAACTCGCATCCTGAAACAATTATCGCCATAGCGAAAATTAAGATGATTTTTTTCATTTTATTCTCCATTTCGGACACACCTTACAAAATATTTTTTTATTCTATAGTTATAACCAATCTCCGCATATCCGAAATCAATTGTCCATGACTTTACACTTCCATCAGAAAGTTCTGTGATTGACCAGAAAACACCTGAATCACCAAAAATTGAGTATTCACCATCAATTCTGTATGGGCAGCCATCACAATATGAACTGTGACATTTATCTCTGTCTGTACAATCATTAGTCACATTGCATTTCCCTTTTGTTACGGTATATGTGCAATTTTTTATTAGCGTCCTAAGCTCGTTTATTGCAGGCAGTCTCCAGTCTGAATATCCATCTTCTTTTAAATTCTCGCAATATTTCTTTGATTCGCTCCAACTCATTGTTTTATCAGATTTTTCTGACCATTTAATTGTTCGGCTTTGTATTGTTTTTTCATTTTCCTGCTTGTTAATTTCCTCCTTTTTTATTTCATTCTTTTTTTTCTCTGAATCATCCTTATCTATTTCTTTCACAACTTTCTTTTCTGAAATTTCAACAATTTGAACAACTATTTTATCAATATTTTTTTTCAGCTCACTCTCACTTCCGTCAAACTCAAACTTTGCACCTTTGACAGTTGCTTCCTTTGCAAGGTCGATGAGTTCAGTTGTGATGTTGTATATCCCGCCGAAATAATTGATGGTTGTTCTTAAAATGGAATCTGCGGAAAGTGCCTGTCCAAGGGGGATCTGGCAGTTTCTTTCCCGGCACATCTGGTAACTTTCCTTTTTCATTTCCTGAATGAGTGCTTTTTCCTGTCTTTCTTTTGCGATTATGATGAACCGGTCACTTCCGACAAAACCGCTTCTTAGATATTCTGCGGCATTTGAAAGCATTGTCTGGTCAAGTGTAGCTGATCTGTCCTCAAACTCCATGACTGCAAGTTTTGGTTTTTCTGCTCCGTTTAACGAAAAGACAACCAAAAAGATTGCAGTTACGACTAAGAAAAACTCTTTCATCATTTTCACCTCAATATGCCTGCTTACAAACTTTTCTCAATTTCTTTAATCAGTTCAGGGTGTTTTTCACTTTTAAATATTATTCTGCCTGTTTTGTCGAGCATGAACATCTGCGGAACCACTGCTGAACCGTTATTATCTACTATGCCGAATTTTTTTCCGGTTATGGAATATTTGTCAAACACTACGGGAAATGAGATCTTCTGTTTCTTGAAAAACTCTTTTATTTTCACTAATTCTGCCGATCTGTCTTCTTCAACCGGAATGACGATGACCACAAATTTGAGTCCTTTCGCTGAATACTTGCGGTATACTTCATCCCATTTTGAAATTGATTTTTTACATGGCTCGCAATGTATTGAAAAAAAATCAACGACCATGATCTTTGTGTCATTTTTTTCAAGTTCCTTCTGAGATGAATATAAAACATCATCAAGGGTATAAAGATCGAACTTTTTGACATCTTCATCACCGCTCATCTGGAAAGACAGAAACACAACTGCTATCATCAGGAAAAACCGTTTTTTCATATTAAACTCCTTAATTGGATCACTGCAAAAAATCTTGATCCTGATTATACATTAAACTTTTTGACCTTGCAAATTTAGGAAAACTGTTTGGCTCGCCTTTGAAAAGGTTTGAGATTACAGAATATCGAGTCCGATCGTGGCTTTCTCGGACACACCTATGAAAAGGGTCACCTGAACTCCGTTTGACTGGAAAAGTTTTTTCACTTCGCTATAGAGAACATTTTTCAATTCCTCTTTATCTGCAAACTTATATTCCCCGATGTAGGTATATCGGGGAAGATCGCGAAGTGTGTCACCTTCTGTTTTGATCTTGCTGTAAAGTCCGATCTCTTCAAGTTCTCCGTTGAAAAAATCATGGTTGTAATTTTCTGCCTTGAGAACTTCATAACTTAAAAAAGCGAAATAATGCATGGAGTTACCTATTTTGAAGAAAGTTTATTCACTATAGCAATTGCAAATTTTTCAGCGGCGGCAGGCCCGTTGCCTGTTATTATGTTCCCGTCTTCAATCACTTCTCCACCACTGAAAACCGCACCGTATTTTTCCATCACGGCACTTGTTTTCATTCCGTATTCAGCATCATCACCAAGCCATACTGTCGTCTTCTTTCCTTTGACAGCACCGGCTTTTGCAAGGATCGTGGGAGCCCAGCAGATCGCACCGAGAACTTCATGACCTGCACTGTTCTTAGCTATTTCAACCGCCCTTTTATCGGCTCTGACAGAAGGAACACCGGCTCCACCGACAAAAACAACTGCATCGAAATCTGATTCATTCACTTCATCAAGCGTCTTTTTAACATCGAATTTCGCACCGAACATGCCGGTCGCAACACCTTTTTTCAAGCTCGCAACAGTTACTGAAGCACCTTCATCAACAAATTTCTTGAAAGGAATTTCAAACTCTTCATCCCTGAACTTCTCCGGCGCAATGATCATAAGGATCTTTTTGTTCTTAATTTTCATCTTCTCCTCCTTGATAATCGTTTTTCCAAAGATGCTGTCTTTGATATTTTATGACATTGTTGAGAACTCTCTTTCTTGCGGCACATATCTGATTTTTCTTGTATTCTTCATGACTTGCCCTTCCCTCTCTGCTTTCATTGAAGCTTTCTTCATCAAGGATCTGTATCTCAAATGGAAAAAAGAAACGGTAAACAATTTCAGGTTTGAAAAAATCCTTGATAGTTATAAGCTGTCTTCCTGTCAACTGGAGAGATGAATAAAGAGTCGAGGAATATAAATTGTTCTCTTTGATTATCCTGTCTGTTTCCAGCTCCTTCTCTTCGGGCGGAAGCTGAAGATGCCTTTCAAGGAATTCAGAAACATCCTCCTCTTTCCAGCTTGAAAGATCATGTGCGTTCAGCTCTTCTATTCCTTGAAGAAATCTTTCGACATTTATCAGATTGTTCCTTGTTCTGCTCGGCTTGATGTTTGCAAAAGAGACCACATGATTGACAGAAAAATATTTCAGGACAAGGATGACATCAAGCTTGGTATAGGTCACTACCCTCACACCGATCCGGTCAAAAACATCAGCAGTCACATTCTCTTTTTTATGAAGAAGTTTAAGTATCAGACTTTCCCTGCTTTTTTCATTTTTCATCTCAAACATCTTAAGCTGGATCTTCTGATCTCCTTCACCCAGATAATATTCCCCCGTTCTGCTCATTTTTAGATGGTCCATGAATCTTGAAAATATCTGTTTTTTTATCCCCGGCATGAAACTTTTTGCAAGATCGTTTTCGACATGAGTTATCGTATGGGCAACTCTCAGAACGGCACATGCCCATGTCTGGAAAAGACTTTTATCCTTTTCTGAAGCCATTACAAGAAGATCGAGAATATTGTCATTGAAAAGCACTTCCGGCGGAACTGTAAGTGCCGGATCATTTCCTTCCGGATCTTCAAGAAGGTAGTTCTGAATGAAATTTTTTGATTCCTGAAGGATCATCACCACCTTCTGCTTCATAAGAGGATCAGTTATATCGTAACCGTAATTCTTCATATAACTCAGTGCTGTTTCTTCATCGTGGACATTGAGCCTGTTTATATCAATGAAGCTTTTCCTTGAAAACACTACATTGAACAGCTCATAAGGAAATTTAAGAAAATTCTTTTCGATTCTGTTTTTTGGTTCCATATCCGTTTCCTGAAAAGATCAAAACGCCATTTTACAGAAAATAAGCGTTCCGACAACTTTTTGGAGATTTATATAAACCGCTCTTGCAAAAACAGCAAAAAAAACTATATTTTCATTTGTTCTGGGGAGGAAATTCATGAAAACAGTTCTGCAATGCTGTGACGGAAAAGCTGAGATCAGGCAATTCAAAGGGACGAACAGTAACATGTATATAATCAGTTATCCTGATGAGAAAAAAAGCATCCTTGTTGACTGCGGTCTTCCGTGGGACATTCCGCAGTTAATTGAATTTATTAAAGTAAATGATCTGCCGCCAGTCGAGAAAGTTGTGTGCACCCATTTTCATGTCGATCACTGCTCGGGCTGGGTCGAACTTAAAAAGGTTTTTAAATCCCCTCTTATACATTTTCATATTGATGCATCCCCTTTTGTAGACGGAACAAAAACGATGGATATGCCGGCATTTTCAGATTTCAAAGATATCATGATTCCTGTAATGAAAGAGAACCAGTATATGCCTGAACTGAAAGAAGCAATAAAAACATTATATTACGGAACAACATTTAAAAGCAGGTTCCCGATGGATAGAGTTGAGTTCTTCAACTCCGAAGACAACCTGATCCCGGGATTTCTGACGATTCACACACCCGGGCACAGACCTGAATCGGTCAGCTTTTTTGATCCATCGTCAGGATGCTTCATTTCAGGAGACTTCATAATTGCAATGAAAGGAAAGATCGTCGTGAACACTTTTGTCTATGATAGTGAAAAGCAGATGGAAAGTCTTGAAAAAGTAAAGAAACTGGAAGACTTGATGTATCTTCTGCCCGGTCATGGTGAAATAAAACATTTCAACGAAAAACTATTGAAATATATAGTCTAAGAAAACCGGAAGACCTATTTGCCGTCCGTATCAACAGTCACTGAAAAGAAATCGCTTCCGTAATGGGCATCATCTGTCCCGACGAGACTTTTGACCGGTTTCAAAACGGCGATAAATTTATATCTTCCTACCAGCGGAGCATCTGAAGAATCTCTGAAATTAACAAGTATCTGCCCTGAATCCTCATCAAATTCAACTATTTCCGGAAGTTCAGTCGAAGTTCCTGAAACGAACCATGAAAAAATATAGTCGTCTTTTATAACATCGTTAACCACTGTTTTTTCAGGCATCAAATTAACCTTTTCAGGTATGTTTGACGGCTCAAATGAAATAGTTGACCCTTTTTCCGTTTCTATCTTCTGAGCACTTCCCACCACTTCGTATTCCATCTTTGAAATGTCAGGATTCACCCCGAAGTTTGACGGCTCATATCCCGCTTTGGCAATCCTCAACATTTTCACACCGTTCTTTTCGGTATTTCTTATGTTTATTCCGATCTCCACATCCACAAACCCCTCGTTTTTCATTTCAGCGGCAGCAGCATCTCCGAAAAGTGTTGACACATCATCAGGTATTGTGAACTCTGCAGTAGTCTTTCCTGCAAAGACCATGTTGCCTGCACTTATATCGACCACCGGCTCTTCACCCTTGCCGTCATCAACTGCAACTGAAATAGTGACCTTGCTCCCCGGTGTGGCAACAGGCGGATCTACTTTTACACAGACCAGTGTATTTTCAAGAATATATTCGTTCTGTGAAAATTCCACTTCGTTGCACGAAATAAAAATAAGAACCAGAAAAGCTATTAACATACTGAATTTTTTCATGATATTCCTCCTCATCAGAAATCTCCCTTCACGCCGACAGTTCCCAATACCGGATAGAGATAAAGCCCGCCGCTCTCCGAGTAGTCACGGTTATAGACGACATCCATTTTTGCATTGGAACCCTTTATGTCACCGTATATCCCAAGAATGAAATCCTTAAAGAACAGTGCATATTCAATTCTGAAACCGTATCCGACGGAATTGCTGATCCTTATCCCGTTTATGTCATCTTCCTGATATAAAGGCATATATATTCCCGCATCTGCCAGATATGTCGTTCCGGCAAGTCCTGTCATCAATGTTCCCGATGCCACGGAAATGTCTCCTGAAACCGTCCAGTTCTTGAGAAAATTATATGAAAGCGCCGCCTTGAAAATATGGGGAATGTCCCCGTCAGCCCTTCTTTCTCCCGCTGATTCCCCGTCAGTTCTCAAACTTTTAACAAACGAATAAGATACCCATCCGTTCACTTCCTTGTTTGAATAACCTGCTTTTATCTCGGTTCCTGCCGCCCAACCAGTGCCGGTGTTTTCATAATCTGTGATCTTTTCAGGATTTCTTCTTATAAGATCGTAAAAATATTTATAAAATCCAGAAGCGTCAGCTGTAAAACCTTCGTATTCAAATGCAAATCCGAGTTTTGCATGAACGGCTTTTTCGTGTTTGAGAGCTTCGTTACCGAGCTTATGGAAAGCAATGTCATACTGCGGTCTTTTTGAATACATTCCGCCATTTGCATAAACTTTCATCCATTTAGTGATATCATACGCAAGATAAAGTCGCGGGTCTATTGTTCCCGACCATTCATCTCTGTTGTGAAAATCTCCCGACACATATACTCCAGGAACTGCCTCAAACCCCTTGGCCAGAAAACGGTATTTCAGATATAGCGAAGGGTGTATGTAACCGATGTTGTCTGCCTGATCAAGCATTCCGGCAGACCTTATCATTCCCGGTTCACCTTCGAGGGGAAGAAGAAGGAAAGAAGTGTCTGTCGAGAATATTCCTGCGGCAAAGACTACTCCGAGATCGAATCTGTTTCCTTCATTGATCTTAAAGCTCAGATGCTCTTCTATTGTTCCGCGGTTGTCAATCGTATTTAATTTGTCTCCACCGAAAACATGATAATCAAAATTTGAAAGGACAAAGCTTCCTGTAAACCTCGAATTGATTGATTCTGTTTTGTATATGTAATCCCCTTTTGCAAGGATGAACATTATCTCCGGGGAAAGCGATTCGCTAAGAACAGGGACATTTTTGCTTTTCATAGTTGAAAGATGATAAAGGTTGTCCCTCGCTCCGGCAATAGTGAAAACTATTGAATTTTTATCATCAATTTCAGATAGATACCTGATGTGACCGCTAAGATTACCCTGAGAAACTATCGAGTTTTCATCATCATAGGCAAGTCTTGTGAAAAGATCGTCAGACCCGAAATCAAATGAGATGGAAAAATAATTCGATTTTGCAAGAGGTCCTTCTGACATCAATGAAACCCCGAACATGCTCAGATCAAATGTTCCTCCAATCCTGTCAGTTCTCGGGTCCTTGAAAGACAGATTTGTCACTCCACCAATCGAGTCACCAAGTTCAGGACCAAAATTTCCTGAATAAATATAGGTGCTTTTAAGAACATTCCGATCGATCACACTTTTTTCTGTCAGCATGTGATGGGAAAAGGGAACCTTCACGCCGTCAATGTAATAACTGTTCTCGTTTGAACTGTTACCGCCCATTATTAAGCCGGTTCCATAAGCAGTTGAAGGAAGTCCGTTATATACAAACGGAATTTTAGATGTTGAATTTTCGTTATTATATCTGATCAGTTTTTTCTGAACTTCTTTTTTCGGTTCTGTTATATCTATTCCGGACTCTCTATCCTCAAGCTGTTGCGGAGAATCAAAGTAATACTGCTCTACTTTCTTCTTTTTTTCCTCAACCGTCTGTGTTTCAACCGGCTCAACTGGCTTTGCTTCTTCAACGGATTTCTTCACCTCAACGGGTTTTACCGGTTCAGCGGGTTTTACCGGTTCAGCAGGTTTCTTCACCTCAGCGGGTTTTGCCGGTTCAGCAGGTTTCTTCACCTCAGCGGGCTTTGCCGGTTCAGCAGGTTTCTTCACCTCAGCGGGCTTTGCCGGTTCAATGGGTTTCTTCGCCTCAGCGGGCTTTGCCGGTTCAGCAGGTTTCTTCGCCTCAATGGGCTTTGCCGGTTCAACGGGTTTTGCCTTTTTCTCCTTTACCGGTTTCTTTTTGCCGGCATTTATCGGAACAAGTTCAGGCGCTGCAACCGCCGGTTCCTCTTTCTTTTCTTCTATTTTCTCTTCTTTCTTCTCTTCCTTTTTTTCTTCTTTCTCCACCTTCTCTTTTTCTTCAGTTTTTTCAGGTGCGAATTTCTTTTTCTGTGCACTCAGAAATAAAGGAATACAAAAAATCAGAACCAGAAATAAAATAAAAATCCTTTTCATCGGAAACCTCCTAAACAGTAACCCCGAACTGCATCACTTCCTGCATAAAGTTATCAACCTTATAACCTGATCTTTCTGCAGCTGCAATAAGGTTTTTTATAACCATGTATCTTTTTGTGAACTCTATTTTCCTTTCAGAGACCTTTTCTGTGTTTCTTAGTATTTCAAGCACTGAAATAACAAAAAGTCCGGCCGTGAAATCTTCAAAAGATTCCTTGTTGAACCAGATCTCTCCTTCATATTCATTTATCTGAAGTATCGATTTCATATTATCATCCCTGAAAACATCTTCCATTAACTTCAAGGGAAGAACTTCAGGTTCGTATTGTCTCCACCAGTTCTGATAATAAATGAAAGCCCTGATGTGTCTTACGATCCTCATTGCATGATGTGAAGATAAACCGGTCGATTCAAAAAGTTCCCTGAATATCAGGTTCAGCCGGTATTTTATGAACAGTTCCCAGCTCTTTTTTGCATCATTCTTCTCTTTTTGTATCATTGAAAGTCTCGCTCCGGTAACAAATCCGAGCACCATATACAGGTAATATTTGTCTTCTGAAAGATTTCTGTGAAGATAATCATCAGCTTCAATATCGAGATCCCTGAGCTTGTATTTAGGAAGATCTATCACTGTTGTAAGGTCGTTTACAAAAAGTCCTGCAATATCTCTATTGATATGCTCCACACCTTCAAATCTGCTGAGTTCATTGATAAATTTCTGGTATTTATCCATAAGACCTTTGTAAAATCTGGAAACGGGACTCTTTTTCTTTACGCTAAGCCGTTCCTCAACAAATTTTTCAAAAGTTTCCTGATTTACAAAATCACGGAACAGATCGTGAATCGAACGGAACCTTATCCTGTCGAGCTCAAATTCAAGATCTTCCACACCTGATCCCTGAAGTTTTGCTGAAAGCTCTCCCCACGGCTCCAAGGCAGAATCAGTTACTTCAGTAAAATCACTGAAAACATAATATTTATAAGCATTTAATTTAATAAAAAAACCGTCATCGCAAATTCCTTTACAACTGAGCAGATATTCAAGTCCGGTGATAAGATCTCTGAATTTAATATATTTATTCTCCCTGACACATATTCCGAGTGCTTCATGCAGCTCTTTTCTTGCAAGTGTTCCCTGCTTTTTATCAAGATATGCCGCCGATGTTTTTATCCATCCCTCCGTTGAGCCATATTTATTGTGGTAGAAAACCAGAACTCTTTTATTTCCGTAACCGTTTGAATGTGCAAAAACATTTTCATCAACACTTCCGTCTGCCCGGTAAACATCAAAAAGATTGAAGTGTTCAACATGAGCGAACATGCTTCTTCTGTGCATCAGAGGAAAGATCTCTCTTTCATGCCTTTGAACAAGTTCCCAGTTGACTGACTCGTTCCAGTAAGCTTTTCTATATTCCATTCCGTATTTTTCAGAATAACCCTCTATCTGTCCGTGGCCGAACATCGGCAGTCCCGGCATTGTCACCATTGAAAGTGTCACTCCGAAATACTTGTCACCCGTTCCGAACTGTCTTACTGCCGTCTCTTCGTCAGGATTATTCAGAAAGTTCACATGTCTTTCAAGAATGTGCGGATCAAATTCAAGAATATTTCTTATTGATTCTCTATACTTGGCATTATCCTCATCTTTCATGAAATTCATAAATGCCGAATTATAGACCCTGTGCATTCCGAGAGTTCTTACAAAATATCCTTCCATAAGCCAGAATGCTTCGGCAAGAAGAAGTGTTTCGGGGACTTCAACAGCGATCCTGTCAACAACCTCTCTCCAGAATTCTTTCGGAAAAAATGAATTGAATTCATCTCTTGTCATTCCCCGTTCAGATCTGGAAGCAATATCGCCCCCCTTGCCCGGCTCAGGAAACCACAGACGGTGGTAGTGTCTTTTCGCAAGTGTCATTGCGGCATCAAAACGGATTATCGGAAAATCCTTTGCTATCCTGATGATGGTGCTGATAACATTTTCTCTTACATCTTCCCGCAGATAGTTAAGCTGCGCCGTATCATTCCAAGGCATGCATGTCCCGTCATTCCCATGATAGACATATTTGACATCTCCGTTCCTTTTATCCACCCTTTTAAATGTGACTGCGGCATCGGACTTGTCAAAATAGTGGTCTTCTATATATATCCCTATCTCCGGATGACTCGAAAGATCCTCTCCGTTGTAGGTGTAGCCCGGGAAAGGGGGCTCATCCAGAGATAGAAACCATTCCGGATGTTCGTTTACCCATTTTGAATCTATCGCCATGTGATTGGGAACCATATCGCTTGCGATCCTTATGCCGAACTGCCATGCTCTCTGCTTAAAGTTCTCAAAAGCATGCTGTCCTCCAAGTTCTTCCGCAATGGAATAATCGTAAAGGGAATATGCTGAAGCGACCGCATCATGATTGCCCATGATCTGCTTTATCCTTTTTGAAGCACGGCTCCTTTCCCATAACCCGATAAGCCACAACCCGGTAAACCCCCGTTTTGCAAGGGATTTCAGCTCGTCGTCCGGTATCTTGTCAAGCGTTGAAATATTTGTCGCGTATGTTTTTGAAAGCTGATCGAGCCAGACAAAGACATTCTTTGCGATCATAACAACTCTGGGCATCCACGATGAATCAACAGAAAAATTTTCTGTTTCAACATCATAATAACTCCAGTCATTCGATGAAAGGGACTCTTTCGTTATGACTTCTCCTCCATGACCCCCGCCCTGACCGAAGACAGGTCTGGTCTCCTCTTTCATTATGTCAACAGAAACAAGAAGCCGGTCTGAAAAATCCTTTAAAAGCTCAAGCCCCCAGTTTTCCTTCATATAAAGCAACTGCCCCGAAAGTGAGTCGGGCGATGCCCTGAAAGGTGCTCTCAAAAGTTCTATGAGCGAAAATTTCTTTCCGTTCACCGTTATCTTTTCCTGTGAATCGAACGATCTTTCTATTGATGAAAAAGCTGAGAGATATTCGGTTTTTTCTATCAGAGCTGAATCATCGAAAAGTTCCTTGAACTCACTTGTTGCGGGATTTTCATTTGTAATTTTAAGCAGTATCATCTCTTCAAACTCTATGAGCATGCACGGCATATCGTCTATCTTTCCGTTTAGAAACTCAGAACCCGAGATCTCGCCTGACTCAACAGGAACAGGAGGAAACTCACCGGCAAAAAAATCTATGGTTGACTGAAGTGACTTCTCCCCTACATTGGAAACTGCAGATCCATATGCCTTTGAAAGAAAAAGAGGGTCGATATTCTTTCTGTAGACACTGAAAACATAGTGCATTATCTCATCAATAAGCCCCATTGCATATATTTCGCCCGGCCTGACATATCTTTTGACGCCGTCTTCAATGAACTTCCGGTTCATCCTGTCAGCAAATTCCTTTGCCGCGGCATAATCAGGGAAGATCACATTCCCGCATATCGTAAATATCCCTTTTTTAAAAGAATATCTTTCTCTGGCGTTCTTATTGATGTGAAAATTGAATTTTTTCATTAGGATGTTTCCATTCAGTTTTTTAAAAGGCATTTTTTCACTGTTTCGCTTGCAAGTCTACCATCGAACTGACCGTCGTATTTCTTTTTAAGCTCAGCCATCACCGCACCCATCATTTTTACAGATCTTTCGGGAAGTGCAGCGGCGATACCGTCAATTATCGTTTCAAGTTCTTCAGGGCTCAATTGTTTCGGGAGAAATGATTCAAGTATCTCCTTTTCCTTTATGACAGCACTTTTGTCTTTCCCCATTTCATCAAGAATTTTTATGTTCTCATTGGCATTCTTAATGAATTTTTTAATGATATTAATGGTTTCCTGATCAGTCGTCGCCCTGTTGCCGTCATTTTTCCCCACCATTGCCGCCTCTGCCACAAGGGTTGAAAGAAGGTTGCTTTTAGCTGTGTCATGTTCCATTTTGGCTTTCATCATCGCCTTTTTAAGTTCGTTTATCATTTTTCACCTCTTAGAATGAATTAAGACTTAACGGGGAATTATATCTGTTATAAATTAAATATCAAATTAGCTCTTCGGAAAGGTTTTTATTTGTATTGGGCTCCTTGATTAATTTCTGAATTTGAGATAATCTGACCCGTTAATTATTTGAATTTTTAGGGTTTTATGAAGTTGATGTTTGGAGAATTAAAATGAAAAAAATCTATTTGTTTTTTCTTTTGGTTGTTTTTTGTTCACGGAAAAAACAGAAAATCTGCTTTATAAAGAGACATCAAGCAATAAATTCACATGTGATTTCGGGTTCAGTCACGGCAGTGATGATTACACAGTTGCCTCAATTCAACGATGGCAGAGAAGGATAACAATAAAGAACATAAAGATTGATAATAGTAATGAAGAAGTCGATGAGTGGGCAAGGATGCCAATTAAGAAAGCGGTTGGTTTCTGGAATACTCGTTACGAATGGAACTGGCGCAGGGATTGGTATGTGCAAAATGACTGTATTAGGTATCCGGAAGAGCCGATATGTCAAAGTTTGAGAAACAGTTCAGTTTACAATGAAGAAAATACTATGTACTATTCACTTTCTACTAATGTAGTTAATACTTTAGAAAATTATACGGTTAAAAATAATTTTAACCAAGACAGTATTAATAGCGCTTATTTTAAAAATACTGAACGGTATGGCAGAGCAAATCGCTATGGTCTTGGCGGAGATAATACTGGTATGATGGAGCTCAATTATCATCAAAGACAGCTCAATATTCAGATACCGATAGATCTTTCCCGGTTTGAAATAGAATATTGTTTAGATTGCTACTGGAATGTTCCTTTGCAATTGATTCTCGGTGCAGATGGTGTTCCAATTCCTGAAGCTCAGGACTCCATATCAGGGATGTTGAAACACTTAATCTTAAAGCGTATGAATACGCAGAATGCTACACAGGTGAACTTACCACAGATCACGGAGCATTCTATCTCTCCTGTGACGGGTATGAATACCGTTTTGAAGGAAGACCTGATACATATTTTAATTTCTATCCGCTTGACGGAGACATGAGAGAAATGCAGGAGAATCATG
>JAGOEX010000292.1 GCA_017997475.1 bacterium | reverse complement strand
GGCAGAATGATAAGAATAAGCATCGCGAAACCAGTTGATGAGATTTCACAAGCTGTTGAAAAAATTCATGAATTTGTCAGAACTTTCTGAAATATGATCCCAATGGCAAAGCTTTTCCTGATTCGAATTTCTTTTTGTTTGAAAAATCGTTAAACGCTTTCCAGACTTCCTGTTTAGTTTTTGCGTTAAGGATGCTTTCCATTCCGCCACTGGTCAGGAACATTGTCGAAAGCGATGCAAGTATCTGAATATGCGGATCATTTGTTTTTTCTGATGAAATAAGAAGAACAATGACTTTCACCGGTTCCTTGTCAATACTGTCAAAATCGATCCCTTCCCTTTTTATTCCGACCGCTATCTGAACATGTTCTATGTCGTCTGTTCTCGCATGAGGGATTGCAAACCCTTTTTCCATTCCGGTACTTATTACCTTTTCTCTTTCCAGAACTTCGCTGATGACCCTTTCCTTGTCCCTGACCAGACCTTTGGAATAAAGCATTGACACAAGTTCTCTTATTATCCCTTCCTTTGAATCGCTTACAAGGTTCATCTTAATGCATTCCGGGTCAAGGATCGATGAAAGATTGAAACAGTCCCTGCATATGTTTCCGACAGATAATTCTTTCTTAATTATTTCAGGGAAAGTGTCATTATGAACTTTCTCAAAAAGGTAGTCAAGCTTGATAAAAGCTTCATAAGTTATTGTTTTAACTAAAGGAACATCTTCTGCTGAAGTTATAAAAACTATTTTATCCTTGTGCTGGAGCATTTTTATGAAGATCTTATCTTTCCTTATCTGATATATTTTGTGATCAATTTCCATCATATAGATATAAAAGCCTTCCTTGCTGAAGTAATCTCTTATCTGCCTTACAAGAGCGACGGTGATAAGTTCTGAATCAAACGAGTATTCCGTTTCAACGGTATCTCCGGTGACAGGTGTTTTCCTGGTGCCCCGTTTTTTGATCGAAAAGACTGCGCTCAGGATCGGCGGCGACACAAGAGTCGTTATGAGAGTCATCATGATGCTGACGCCGAATATTTTCTGATCAAGTATTCCGTTGGCAAGTCCGATGCCTGCAATTATGAGGGCGACTTCACCTCTAGGGATCATTCCAATACCTATTCTGGAAGCTCCGAGCTTGTTAAATCCCATGAAAAGTGCGGGTATTCCGCAACCCACAAATTTTGCCAGTATCGCACCGGCCGAATAGATCAGTCCGAAAGCCAGGATCTCTTTTGAAAGAAAAACACGAAGATCGACCATCATGCCGCTTACCGCAAAGAAAAGAGGTATGAAGAACATCTGCAGAGGATGAAGGGTTTCCTGAATGACATAGCTTATATCGGTCTTTGAAAGGGAAAGACCAGTTACATAGGCTCCTACGATCATTGCAAGACCCTGCTGTTCAAAAATTCCTGAAACTATCAGGGCAAGCCCGAGAGAAAATATCGAAATAAGACTTTTGTCCTTGAATTTTTTTAGAAGATTTGCAATTCTTTCGGCAAAAAGAAGTCCGATAGCAGTAAAAAGGATCCACACAGCGATCGCTTTGACAGCTATCAGTGATATTGAGCCCCACTGTATCTCTTCACCCGAACTGTGCATCATTGCTCCGGCAATACCTATGGCTATTGCAAGAAGTATTATGCCGAGAATGTCATCAATTACAGCCCCTGCAAGCGTTGTAACACCCTCAGGAGAGTCAAGAGCTCTTTTTTCTGAAAGAATACGGGCTGTTATACCGACAGAAGTGGCCGTGCTCATTACCCCCAGAAAAATTATAGCAGGAGACATGAAAGGAAGTCCGAGAAAATACATTCCGGTCAAAGCGCCGACCATGAACGAAGCGACAACACCTCCTATTCCGACAAGACTTCCCGCAAATGAATAGCGGAGGAACATCTCAATGTCAGTTTCCAGACCTGTAAGAAAAAGAAGTATGATGGAAGCGAAAGTCGCCATTCCGTAAAGTTCTCCTGAAACCGGCATGAGCGCTGTCGGATCCATCGGGAAAAATCCATGCGGAAAACCGGGAACGGCAATACTTCCAAGAAGATACGGTCCGAATATTATTCCTGCGAACAACTCTCCGAGAACTGAAGGTATTTTAAGTTTCGCAAATATAATTCCGAAGATCTTTGCGGCAATGACCAGAATGGCTATCTGAAATATAAGCACCATCATCTTTTCGGTCATTTGATCTCCCCCGCCAAGTTCTGATCCGGATAGAGGGAACTGAAGGAAGAATGCGTAGAGCACAAACAGGATTCGAGTTGCATATCTCATTTTTGTCTCCTTAATAAGAAACACCAACGGAAACCCAAACTACTCCGGTTATGTTAAAATTCAAGCAAAATTTAAATGATAAAGGAAATTTAAGAAAGATCAGTCCCTTTCGGTTGTGTTCATTTCAACAAAATCTTTAATTCTTTCAAGTCTTCTGAGCATTCTTTTGTTCTGATATATCTTCTGTTCCAGAGCGCCGTTCTCTTCTTCTATCTCTATGATCCTTTTGTAGATGTTCTCAAGATTCTGTTTGTAGGCGATGTTCCCTTCGGCATCGGTAACAGCTGAAATCTGTCCTTTTTCCAGAAGGTTTTCAACGCAAGTATCACAGAGAACTTCGTTGAATGAACTTATAAAATGTCTTTCATAGCATTTTTCAGCAACTTCAACAACTCCGCATCTTGAACATCTTCTCGAAAATTTAAGCATTGCTTTCCTCCACATATTGAATAAATAAAAACTGTATTATTTTATGCAAAACATTATATTTGTAAAGCTAATGTTTTTTTTGAGGTGAAATATGACGGAAAATTTTATTAATGACATCATTAATGCAGACATTGAAAGTGGAAAACATACTTTGATAGTAACAAGATTTCCGCCCGAACCGAACGGATATCTTCACATAGGGCACGCAAAATCGATATGCCTGAATTTCGGTATTGCAAAACAGTACGG
>JAGOEX010000291.1 GCA_017997475.1 bacterium | reverse complement strand
GTTGAAACCTCTCCGAGAAGAGGAATCATTACATTTCCGTATTCTCCGTATATCTGTCTAATCCAGTCAAAGATCAGTCCGCCGAGAGCGAAACCGATGTTCATGAGCGTGTAGAACATTGCAAATCCGAGAGCGGAAGTGTCTGATTTTGTATATCTTTTCAGTGCAACTGATATTACAGGACTTAAGAATGCAACACTCACTGCCTGAGGAACAAAGCCGAGAATGGTAACAACCCAGAAATCAGTCGAAACAAAAAGAAAGAACCTCGAAAATATTGCAAGGATAGTTCCTATCACCAGCACTTTTTTTACACCCACAGCATCAACAAGTGACCCTACACCGATTATGAGTATGGTATATGAAAGATTCCATGTTCCCATGTAATTACCTGCCGCGACATCGCTAAGTCCGACATCGCTGGAAAGCCACAGTGTCAGGGTCATAAGCATAATGGAATAAGCAGTAAATTCAGTAACTTGCGAGATCGAAACAAACCAGATCTCTCTGGGAGATGCCTTAAGTCCGACACCATATTTTGTAATGATGTAGATCAGATAAACAGCCGCCGCACCGAAAACGACATAAACGAAAGGATAGATCCAGTTGAGTGAAACATACGACATGAAAACCTCCTCATAAAAGTCTGAGCAAATTAGCAGAAGTATTGAAAAATGTCAAAATCTTAAAAAAAATTGATAAAAATATTACTATTATGTATAAGTTTGCAGTTATGTTGGAAATCGTGCTTATTTTTTCGAGATGGAGACTAAAAAAATGAAGAGATTACTCGTTACTATGACTTGTCTTCTTATCGCTGTTGTTTCCTGCGGTGACAACGATGCAATGCAGAAGAAAATGGAAGAGACCGCTGAAAGGAACAAACAGATCAAGGAAGAGATGGAAGCAAAGAAAAAGGAAAAACCCAAGTTTGTTGATGAAACCGTTAAAGAGGAGATGCCGCCTATTGTTGAAGCCGCGACAAAAGGAGATCTCGCCGCAGTTAAAACTGAACTCGGCAAGGGAACTCTTGTGGACACAAAGGACAGCAGACAGAGAACAGCTCTTTATCAGGCAGTTGCTGAAGGTAAAAAGGAAGTTGCAAAACTTCTCATTTCCGAAGGGGCTAATGTCAACACAAAAAGGGATGACGGAGATACACCTCTCATGGCCGCAGCAAGAAAAGGAGATCTGGAACTTGCAGAGTGTCTTGTCAATGGCGGGGCAGATGTAAAGGCAACTGACAATTTCGGAAGAACCGCACTTATGATGGCGGCATCAAGCGGATCAAAAGAGGTTTTTGACTTTGTTCTCAAAGGATCAGATATCAATGCGGCTGACAAATATGAACTTACAGCGCTCATTTTTGCAATGAAGTCAGGTCACATGGATCTTGCAAAATATATTCTCGGCAAAGGTGCAAAAGTATGGAAACCGAAAAAGGTCACATGGAGTAAAAAGCCGATCGTTCTAAAAATTGAGAACAAGGTTCAGCCCGGAATGGATAAGGTCATTGAAGAACTTGATAAAAAAGAGGTTCATCTGCGCCAGAAAACCGAACTTTTCTATGCGATAGAAAAAGGTGATCTTGAACTTGTGAAACTTCTTGTTGCAAAGGGCTCGCCCCTTCTTGTTACCGATGTTGAGCAGAGTCGTGAGAACATAATTTATGTTTACGGACCGAACAAGGAAGAAGAAAGAGACATGCTTTTTGAAAGAGAAACTGTCAGAACAAGTTATGACCGTGATCAGAAAAACCTTCTTCATTATGCTGCTGAAGGCGGTTATGTTGAAATAATGAAATTCCTCATCTCAAAAGGTGCGCGGCTCGAAGAGACCGATGGTGAAAATGTCAGAGGACCTCTTTTCTATGCAGTAGGACAGGACCTTGACAAGAAAGATCCTTCAAAAGAGAAACGGCTTGCTGAAACCGTTGCATACATAATTGAAGAAGGAAAGAAAACATGGAAAAAGAAAGTCCGTCTTTCAAAAAAAGAGCTCGATAAGATGAGAAAGGAAAATCAGAGCAAACCGTGGTGGGAACAAAATCCTTTCGATGTTGAATGGAAAGAGGTAATTGCTCCCAAGGTTGATATTGAAGAATATGATTATGAGGGATGGACAGCTCTTACACTTGCCGCAAAATACGGACAGTTTGAATCTGTAAAGGTTCTTATCGAAAAAGGAGCTATCATAAATCACAAAGAAAGAAAGATGGGTAACACCGCTTTAATGTATTCAAGAATAGGAAAATTCACTGAAATGGAAAAGTTCCTTCTTGCAAACTGTGCAAAGGAAGGAATCAACTTCGATCATGAAGAACTTGCAAAGCAGGGTTGGAAATGTGTTGACGGAAAAGAAGTCTTCGAAAAACCTGCTGAAAAGTAATATTCAATTCTTTTAATGGGTTACACCGAACTCGAACTCAAAGTACCGACTGATTTTTCAAATAGTGATCTCAAAAAGGTCATTTCACAGAAAATTGATACTTCAGAACATTCGTTTTTAATTTTAAGAAAATCTCTCGATGCAAGGAACAAGCGGGACATTCACTGGCTTTTAAGGGTTGGGATCACCTCACCTGCCGTAAAAGGTGAAGCACTTGAAATAAAAAAGCTCGAACTTCCATCATCAGATCATGGAAAAGGGAAAAAGGTCGTGATCACCGGTTGCGGTCCTGCCGGAATCTTTTGCGGGTTGATCCTTCAAAGGTCGGGTTATTCAGTTGTAGTTATTGAAAAAGGTGCCGGTGTTCAAAAAAGGACCGCAGACATTGAAGCGTTTGAAATAAGCGGAATACTCAATAAAAACAGCGGTTACTGCTTTGGCGAAGGGGGTGCCGGAACATTCAGTGACGGAAAGCTCACAAGCAGGACAAAAACCATCACGCTTGAGAAAAACTTCATTTTTGAAGAACTCATTAAAGCAGGTGCTCCGGAAGAAATTGCATATATGACCCACCCTCACCTTGGA